>NZ_JBHTSF010000046.1:0-59202 GCF_042795295.1 Streptomyces sp. NPDC056486 | reverse complement strand
GGCCCACAGCCTCCCGGCCCCTCGCCCGTCAGCCTGCCGGGAGGCCGCGCGCGGCGCGGCTGCCCCTGTACCGGGTCTCAGCGTCGCGCCAGCGCCAGCACGCTGAGACCGAACATCAGGACGCCCAGGGGAAGATGGAGCGACGGTATGTGCGCGATGCCGAGCACGACCTGGGCCGAGGCGAGGACAAGGAAGCCGGACGCGTGCCAGACGGGCCGAGGCGAGCCGCCGCCCGGCTTCCAGGCAAGGACCGCCGCGAGCACGTACAGCATCGACGCCCCGTACATCACGCGGGCTCCGACACTGTGCAGCGTCTCTCCGTAGGACGCGGTCAACAGCAGTCCGGCGGAGACCGCTTGAAGGAAGATGGTCAGGGTCTGCAGGGTGATCGCCATCTGCAGAAACGAGAAGTGCCGCTGTGCCGTCGTCGCCTGGGTTGCCATGCCGCGGTCCCCATTTCCGCCCGGGGGCGGTTTTCCCGCCTGCGGGCAGTAGATCGATAAGGTCTCACAGGGCTGACGACGTGGGCCCGCGAAAGGTAAGGCCGAGGGGTGGGGCGAGGGGGCGGTCGGGAGCATGGGGACGGCTGGGACGAGCACGGATGAGGTAGCCGGCGAGCGGCGCCAACTGATCAATATCGCCTACCGGTTGCTCGGTTCACTGGCCGAGTCCGAGGACGCCGTACAGGAGGCCTACGCACGCTGGTACGCGCTGCCACGGAGCCGGCAGGAGGAGATCCTGTCCCCCGGCGCCTGGCTCACGACGGTGACCGGCCGCATCTGCCTGGACGTGCTCGGCTCGGCGCGGGCCCGGCGTGAACGCTATGTCGGCGCGTGGTTGCCCGATCCGCTGCCCGACCACGCCGAGTGGGACCACGGCCATGGCACCGACCTCGCCGACCAGATGGTCCTGGACGAATCGGTGACCATGGCCTTCCTGGTCGTCCTGGAGTCGATGACACCTGCCGAGCGGGTGTCGTTCGTCCTGCACGACGTCTTCCGGTACCCCTTCGCCGAGATCGCCGGCATCCTCAGCCGGACCCCTGCGGCCTGCAAGCAGCTCGCGGCCTCCGCACGACGGCGGGCGCGCGTCGCGGGGACCCCGGCGGTGGCGGCCGGGCAGGCCGACGCGGTGCGGCATGTCAAAGAGGCATGGGAGTCCAAGGACATCGCGGCCCTCGTCGACCTCCTCGACCCGGACGCCGTCATGACCGCCGACGGCGGTGGCATGGCCGGCAGCGCCCTGCGCCCGATCGAAGGCGGTGCGCGCATCGCCCAGTACATGGTCGCCATCGCCGACAAGGCTCCGGGGCTCGAACTCCTTGAGCGGTCCGTCAACGGCATGCCGGGCCTGGTCGCCCAGCGTGCGGGTGCCGTCATGACCGTAGCCGCGTTCGAGGTCGCCGACGGCCGCGTCACCCGGATCTGGGCGGTCCGCAATCCGGAGAAGCTGCGGCCGTGGGAGAGGCACTAGGTCCTGAACGGTGAGTCATGCGGAGGGCGTTCGCGGATGTGGAGTCACCCGCGTTCGCCACCTGGCTAGGAGCGCCTGCGCGTCGTGATCGCAATGGTCGTCCCGATTCCCGCCATCACCAGGCCGATCCCACCCAGGATCACCGGCAGCAGCCACAGCGAGGTGAACCCGTTGATCCGCGCGTCATCGGGCGAATCGGCGAGGTACAGCACCTCGACCTGCTCCCCTCTTTCGTACGACGGCGGATTGGAGCCCGCCGAGCTCCGGAACGTCCTCGGCGTGCCGTCCGCCGAGGTGAACTCGACGACCGGGTACGCCGTGGGCCCGTCGTTCGCTCTCTGCTTACGGGATCCGCTGTGGGTGTCGTTCCGCCACTCCAGCGACACCACCGTCCCCGGGGCACGCTCGGCATCCGTCAAGTACGAGACCGACACCCCCGCCGCGATCAACCCGCCAATCATCAACAACGTACCCATCGTGATCATCCCGAACGTGACCCACCGACCGGCACCCCACCCACGCACCCGAACCCGCACTACTTCCCTCTCACTTGCCCAAAGTCAGAGGGACGCTATCCCAGGCGCTCCGAGCGCCGTGCTCCAGCCCCTTGGGGTCCACGAGTTTCACAGCATCTGCACCGGGGCCCGAACTCTGGCTAGGCCCCGCGCTTCTTCGGTGTTGTCTTCGCCGTCTTTCTCCCGGCTGTCGTCTTCTTCGCCGTGGACTTCTTGGAGGCGGTCTTCTTGCCTGTCGTCTTCTTGGCGGCCCTCTTCTTCGGCATCTCGTGGACGGTCGCGTCCTCGCCGCTGCCCCCGCTCTCGCCGCGGGCGGCCTGCGCCTTGGACACGGACTCCTGGAGCGCCGCCATCAGGTCCAGGACCTGCCCACCGGCCGGTGTCTCCTCCTCGTCCTGCGCGGGCGGCTTCTTTCCGCCGGCCTTTGCCCTGATGAGCTGTTCGAGGGCTTCGGTGTAGCGGTCGGTGGCCCAGTCCTGACCGTCGATGCCGTCGGCGGTCATGGAGTCGATCAGGAGCACGGCCCTGTCGATCTCCTCGTCGCTCACGTCGACCGCCTTGGGCGCCAACTGCTGCGGATCCCGGACTTCGTCGTCCCACTTCATGGCGTGCAGCAGGATCACACCGCCCTGCACACGGAGCAGTCCGAGGCGCTCTCTTCCGTGCCACGCGAACTTGGCGACGGCGGCCTTGCTGTTCCGCTCGAGAGCTTTGCGCAGGAGCGTGTACGGCTTGGCGGCGACCTGCCCGTCGGCCTGGAGGTAGTACCCCTCCCCCATGCGGACCGGGTCCACGCTCTCGTAAGGCACGAACGCCGCGATCTCGATGGCCTTCGCGGTCGGGAGCGGCATCTCGTCGAGTTCGGCGTCGGTGACCGCGACGATCGTGTCCTTGCTGACCTCGTAGCCCTTGCCGATTTCGGCGCTCGTCAGCTGCTTTCCGTCGATCTCGCAGACCTTCCGCGTGCGGACCCGGCTCATGTCCTCGAGGTGGTACTGGTGAAACGAGATCGAGTGGTTCTCGGTGGCGGACAGCACCTTGATCGGGATCGTGACCAGGCCGAACGAGATCGCACCGGACCAGACGGGGCGGGGCATGAGCTACCTCCGTGACAGCCCCGAGAACACCAGTGTGGGGTCTGAGCGATCACTTCACCATCTCGGAGCCGGCCGGTAAGGGGCGCGCTGCATATGCGTAACCCGCAAAACCTACCCGCAACGCTCCGCTAACATGATCGAACTCACAACGAGTGCCGTGATCGCCGTGCTTCACCGGAAAACATGCCATCTAGCACGAAGAGTGAGCTATTTAACTGACACCTAACAAATCGGCTAAACCATTGATATCTATAGCATCTCGAATGTTTTCGCGGAAAAACTTCAGAACAATGTTCGTCGCGTGGCGTCAACCACGGGCGATGCTGTGGACCGCGGCGAGCGTGGTGGCCCTCGGGTTCCTCGTCGCACTGGAGATCACGGCGCGCCACTACGGCGTGGCGGGGCCGATCACCAATCAGGCGCAAGAAGTGATCTTCGCGCCCAAATCGGGGCCACTGCTGTACGCCGGTATGGCGTTGATGATGGTGGCGCTCACCTGGCGGCAGCGATTCATCGCGCTCGGTGTCGCGGCCGGGATCGACATCGTCTTCTTCCTGGTGCGGTGGGCTGTCGACGCCAAAATGATGTTCGGCAACGGCGCGTTGTGGGTGATCTTGGGCTGTGCGGTCATCGCTGTCACGCGCCGCACCGGCCAGGAACGTGTCCTGCTGCTCAAGGGCGTCGGACTGAGCCTGCTGCTCGTGGCCGGCCGCAAGACCGGTGACACCTGGCTGCTCATCACGTCGAAGACCCGCCCGACCGTGCTCGACCAGTACGTGGCGACCGCCGATCACGCGCTGGGCAACCCGTCATGGCTGGCAGGCCGGGTGGTCTCGTCCACCGGCTCCGTCGGCGCCCACGTCCTGGACTACGTCTACATCCAGCTCGCCGTGGCCGCGGTCATCGTCGCGCTCTACCAGCTGCGCAACGTGGCGAGCGAGCGCCGCTTCCCGGCCCATCATCTGGTGCGCACCTTTCTGGTCATCGGCCTGGTCGGTCCCGCCATCTACATGATCTTCCCGGTGGTCGGACCGATCTTCACCTACGGCACCGGGGCCTTCGGCACCGGCGGCGAGCACTGGGCCCTGGCCAACCTGTGGCCGCACACGCCACCGCCGATCGCGACCCCGCACGCCATACCTTTCGACGAGATCACCCCGCGCAACTGCATGCCCAGCCTGCACACGGCGTGGGCCACCACGATCTTCATCCACTCCCGCAAGGGCCCACGACTTCTGCGGTACGCGGGTGTGTTCTGGCTGATCGCCACGCTCTCCGCGACGCTGGGATTCGGCTATCACTACGGCGTCGACCTCATCGCCGGCGTGGTGTTCGCGTTCACGATCGACGCGGCACTTCGCTCGCTCGCCCGTGGCTGGGACCGGGCAGGAATCCAACTGGTCGCCTATGGCACAACGGTCTTCGCTCTGCTCCTGGTGTCGTATCGCTATCTGCCGATGCAGATGGCCACCTATCCGTGGGTGTTCGGACCACTTCTCATCCTGGCGATGATTTCCGTGATCCACGGCTTCGTGCGGACGACCAAGCTGTGGGAGCCGAAGGCCGCACCGTCACCGAAGCCGGAACCACAACCCGAGATGGTCTGAGGCACGTCGCACCCGCGCCGATGGTTGCCCGTCGTGCGCGAGTACGGCCCAAAAGTCCGCCGTAGCGACCTGCCCCACTGATGCAACCGACGCATCCGCACCGTGGAGGGCACCCGGCACATTGACCCCCGGGGTCTCCCGGTGTTCGCTCGCCTACGGTGCACCTGGTCACGACCGATCGCCGCAGAGGCTGAGGACCGGGGTGTCCGGTGCGAGCCTGCCGCCTTCCCCGGCCGGCCTGCTCGCACCGGCCGGGGCCGAGCCCCCGGGGGACCGCGCACGGGGGACTGCGCACAGCGGGAACTGCGCACGGGGACCGACACGCTCTGCCACGCCCTTCCCCCTTCATGAGCGGGCCCGGACGGCACACGCAGACCGCTGTCGACACAGGAGGAACCGATGACCGTTCATCAGCGCGTGACGGCCGCAAGCGCCGCGCTCGCCGCCCTCTGCGCCGTGACCGTCCTGAGCCCCGCGGGCGCGTCCGCCGATACCGCCGTGCCGAGCACCGAGCGGGTGAGCGTCGGCCCGGGAGGCGTCCAGGGCAACGCCGCCTCCACGAACCCCTCCATCAGTGCCGACGGCCACTACGTCGCGTTCGTGTCGGCGTCCAGAAACCTGGTCGAGAACGACACCAACGGCACGCCCGACGCCTTCGTCCGCGATCTGCGCACCGGGAAGACGGAGCGCGTCAGCGTCAAGAGCAACGGCAGAGCGAGCCACGGTGTCGTACGGAAGGTCTCGCTCAGCCCCGACGGGCGCTATGTGGTCTTCACCTCCACCGCCGACGATCTCGTGAGCGGCGACCCCAACGACCTCGACGACGTCTTCCTGCACGATCGGGACACCGGAAGGACCACACGGATCAGCCCCACGGGCGCGTCCTACGACGGGCTGCGCAGCCACCTGACGTACGACCCCGTGGTCAGCGGCGACGGCCGCTACGTCGCCTACGCGTCGGGCGCCGAGGATCTCGTCGCGGGGGACGCCAACAAGCGGGACGACGTCTTCCTCTACGACCGCAAGAAGAAGACGACGGAGCTGGCGCAGCTCACCAACGAGGGCAAGCAGGGCGAAGGCGACGCGTTCGCCCCCGCGTTCGCCGGGGACTCCGGCGGCCGGTACCTCGCCTTCACCTCCAACACCTTCAACCTGGCCGGGGTGGAAGACCACTCCTCCGCGACGGACATCTTCCTGCGCGACCGGGAGAAGGGCACCACGGAACTCATCAGCATTCCGCACAGCTACAACCGCAAGACCCCGTCCTGGGACGCCGCCCTCAGCGGTGACGCCCGCTATGTGGCGTTCACCTCGGCCTCCAGGGCGCTCAGCCCGGAGGGACCGGCTCCGACCAGCTCACAGAACGTCTTCCTCTACGACCGCGAGTCGAAGCGTATGCGGCTGGTCAGCGCCACCGCTGACGGCACTCCGGCCAATGGGGAGAGCGACGACGTCTCGCTGAGCCGGGACGGGCGCTACGCGGCGTTCACCTCCGCCGCCTCCAACCTCGCCCCCGAGGACGACGGCGACAGCAGCACGGACGTCTTCCTGCGGGACATGGTGACCGGGGACGTACGCCTCATCAGCGGCGAGAGCGAGCCGGTGGGCGAGGACACCGCACCAGGGCCGCGCACCGGCGTCAGTGAAGGAGGCGGCGCGGTGGTGTTCGACTCCCCCGCCGGAAATCTCGTGCCCGACGACACCAACAGCGCGGCCGATGTCTTCCTGCGGCTGCTGCGCTGACGTACTCCTGATCTCGTAGCCATCGCGACGAGAGATCTTGAGCGCGTTGATCTTGGACACACGGAGGCAAGTGATCTTCGTTCTCGACCTCCGTAAGGGAGTGCAATGACCGTACCCTCGCGCCCGGTTCAACGTATGGACCGTGAGCGGCGCTTCGATCTGCGCGCGACTGCCCTGTTCTTCGCTCTGCTCGCGATCATCCTGTGCGTTCTGGTGTTCCTGATCCGCACTGCGGCGAGCGTCGTCGAGAGCCGCCCGCTGTGGGTCGGCTCTCTCCTCGTGGTGGGCCTCGCTGCCGCGCACCTGTGCCGGTCCAAGTGGCGCCGCGTCTCCGCCGCGAGATACGCGCGCCGTGCTGCCGAGGCACTGGAGGAAGCGGCCGAAAGAGCCTCCGACAGCCTCGGCGCCACGACGGCACCGGCGGACCCCGGTTCGGGACCGGCAAGCTCGGGACGGGCAGGCTCGGGACCGGAGGAGGCGACCGGCGTCCTCGGCCCTCCCACCGAGTACACCGAGTACACCGAGCGCCCGGAGTACGCCGAACTCGATCCCGACGGCTTCGAGCACGCCATAGCCGACCTGTGCGTTCGCGACGACTGCCAGGAGGTTGAAGTGGTGGGAGGCGCATGCGACTTGGGTGCGGACGTCATAGCCATCACGTCCGACGGACTCCGCATCGTCATCCAGTGCAAGCGTTACGGTGACGCCAACAAGGTCGGATCTCAGGACCTGCAGCGCTTCGGGGGGACCTGTTTCACCGTCCACGAGGCCGACATCGCGGTGCTCGTCACGACGAGCGACTTCACCGCTCCCGCCCTCGAGTACGCGCAGCAGTGCGGCATCGTGTGTGTGAACGGCGAGGGCCTGGATGCCTGGCTCCACGGCACCGGGCCCAGCCCCTGGGAGGGCGCGGGCGCCGATGCCTGACCGGGGCGAAGCTCTTCATCAGGAGCGCAGTTTCACCCTGCTCAGCGCGGCGACGCCCAGCGCCGCAAGGCCGATCTGGATGAGCCATTCGATCCAGTCGACGCCGTCCGTGTCCGCCACGCCCAGGCCCGCGGCGACGGCCGTGCCGACCAAAGCCGCCGCGATGCCGACGACAAGTGTCCAGAGAATGCCGATGTGCTGCCGCCCCGGAACGACGAGTCGCCCCAGTATCCCGATGACAATTCCGATCACCACAGCACTGATGAGACCCGAAATCTCCACGATTTCCCCTTTGTTGGCGTCCTTGCACCAACCGAGTGCCCGTGGTCCCGGCGGATAGGCACCGTCACCGCCGCCCGCCCGTCAGCGGTAGCCGGATCTGTCCAGGCGCCTGAGCACGGGCGATGCCGCGGCCCCGTGCAGTATCACCGACAACAGGACGATGAACGTCACCACTGCCCACAACTCCTCCTCGAACGCCTGCAGTTCCCCCTCCCCCAGCGCATACGCCAGGTAGAAGACGGACCCGATCCCCCGGACGCCGAAGAAGGAGGTCATCGCGCGTTCCCCCGGAGTGGTCCTCCCTCGCAGCTGGGCGATCCAGCCTGTCAGCGGACGGATCACGAGCAGGACGAGGACGGCTGTCATCGCGCTGCCCAAGGTGAGGGCGGAAAGACCGCCGCAGGCGATGAACCCCCCGATGAGGAACAGCACACCGGCCGTGAGCAGCCGCTCCACCTGCTCCATGAAGGTGTGCATCACCACCTGGTACCCGTGGGCGCGCTCGGCGGACCGGATCGCGCAGGCCGTCGTGAACACGGCGAGGAACCCGTAACCGTGCAGCATTTCCGTGAGGCCGTACGAGATGAAGGTCGCCGCGAGAGCGACGAAACCCTCCCTGTGCTCGGAAAGACGGAGCGCTTCCCAGCCCGCCCGGAAGAACATCCAGCCGAGAAGCCGGCCGACCAGCAGGCCGACCGCCACGCCCACCGTGACACGTACCGCCACGTCGCTCCACAGCCAGTGGCCCACCCACTCGCCGGACCAGCCCGTTTGCGACGCCGCGAACATCGCGAGGGCCGCAAGGACCAACGGGAAGGCGAGGCCGTCGTTGAGGCCCGCTTCCGTGGTGAGGGCGAAGCGCACCTCGTCCTCGTCGTTCTCGGCATCCGTCGGCTCACCGACACGTACCTCCGCGGCGAGCACGGGGTCGGTCGGTGCGAGAACGGCGCCCAGGAGCAGGGCGACGGCCGGCGGCCAGTCCACAAGACCCCAGGCGATGAGGGCGGTGGCCGCGACGGTCAGCGGCATGGTGATGCCAAGCAGGCGCCAGGCGGTGGACCAGGACCTTCTGCCGAACGGTCTGTTGATCGCAAGACCGGCCCCCATCAGGGCCACGATCACGATCACCTCGGTGAGGTGCTCCAGCCACGCCCTGTGCTCGTAGGGGTCCAGATCGGGCAGCCCGGTCGGCAGCAGGTAGACGAGGAACCCCACGGCCAGAAAGACCATCGGCATGGACATCGGCTGCCGCGCCACCAGTCTGGGCAGGACCGCGGCGAGCAGGGCGCCGATCCCCACGCAGGCGTACCCGACGTCTGCGGCTGTCACTTCCATCTGCCGGCACCTGTACCTCTGCTCGTGGTGATCTCCTGCTGGGGGGTGCCCACTTGGATCAGTCCCAACCGAGTCACACGTCCCGATCGACGTGCCGTTGAAGCACATCGCAGACGTGCTGGAACTCCTCCATGAGGCGGCTGGACTCGACGACGAGAACTCCGTACGGGCGATCCGGGTCGGCCAGCGGCAGGCCCGCCCGGCTCGCTCCGTCGGCCACGTCCCGACAGCGCCCCTGGGCCTCCTCGGCCAGGCCGCACATCTGGCGGGCCTGCTCGGTGAGGGAGTCCTCGTCCAGCTCGCCGAGCACCTGGGCGATCTTCGCGAGAGTCTCGAGGAAGTCGGCGTAGCCCCGGAGGAATGCCAGGTCGTCGTGCCGACCGCCCTCCTCCTCGTGCCATTGGTGCAGGCTGCGCGTCAGCGACGACACTTGGTACAGCGAACGTTCGAGGGCTCCGAGCACCGCGCCGTACCCCTCGAAGGAAGTCGGGCCCCGGTACCTGCGCAGCAGTCGGCGCGGGTTGAAGTAGAGACTTTCCTCCGCGGTACGGAAGCCGTCCCTCGCCTGCGTGATCAGCCCTCCGGTCTGCTCGGCCCTCCAGCGCCACTGCCGGCAGTTCTCCTCGTTCAGCTCTCCCTCGCGCAGCACCGGATACATGTCGCTCACCAGCTCGCCCAGAGCGGTGGACAGCGAGCGGATCCCGTACTCGGCGCTGCGGTAGCGCATCGGCGGGGCCACCGTGACGTTGACGACGACGCCGATGGCGCAGCCGATGAGGACCAGCAGGATGATCTGCCCGAGCTGGGTGACCTTTTCGGTCGCGGACGTGGCGGAGGCGTAGGTGGAGAAGGCGAAGAACGCCGCGGTGGCGACCTGCGCCCCCTGCGCGCCGAGCGCGGGCCAGCGCCCGATGGACAGGCCCACCAGTGCGACGAAGACGAACGTCAGCAGGTCGGGGCCGCCCAGGAACCCCAGGGCGGCGACCATGGCCACGCCTGCTGTCACCGCCGCCAGGTAGCGCAGCGACTGCAGCAGGGACTGGTACACCGTCACCTGCATGATCAGCACCGCGGAGAACGGGGCGAACGCCGGGGACGGCGCGTCGAGCATGTAGTAGGAGACCACCCAGGCCAGGGTCGCGGCCAACGTGCTCTTGAGGACCAGGAGCAGCGTGTGGCGCTCGTAGCCCGGAATCCCCCGCGCGCGCTGCCACCATCGCCGCGCACGCTCGAACCGCCCCTGGGCCGCGGCTTCCAGCCCCTGCCCTCCGCCCTCGCCGGCCATGCACCGACTCCATTCCGATCAGCAGGTCATCGAGCCCAGCCTGGTACCCGGCAGGGCCGTCCGCATGCGGACCGGCGCCACTGTGACCCTGAGTGACGTCAGACCATCCACCCGTGCCTCCACATCCGTGCCGATCTTGTGCATCTTTGCAGTCAGTGCCATGGAACCCGGACGAGACCTCTCATCTTGCTGAGCGGCTCCTGCCAACGGCGTGATAACACGTAGTGATCAAATCCAAGGAGACGACGACATCATGGGTATCTTCAGCCGTCGCCAGACCGCGACCCTCGAGCCGACGCCGTCAGTGGGCCCCGGTTCGTCTTTCCCCACGGCAGCCGACGCCGCGCTCGACCCGGCGCTTCGTGCGCTGACCGGGCAGTGGACCATCGACCGCCCGCACAGTCGCATCGGGTTCTCCGTGCGGCACGCGATGGTCACGACGGTGCGAGGTGCCTTCGCCGACTACGACAGCTCGCTCTACTTCGACGGTGCCCGGCCCTCCGAATCGCGGGCCGAGATCGTCATCAAGGTCGCCAGCGTCGACTCCGGTGTGGAACAGCGGGACACCCACCTCATAGGCGCCGACTTCTTCGACGCGCGCCGCCACCCGGAGATGACGTTCCGCAGCACCTCCACGGTCCATGAGGGCGGCGAGACCTTCCGCATGGTCGGGGAACTGACCATCCGGGGCATCACCCGGCCCGTCGAGCTGCAACTCGACTACCTCGGCTCGGTCGTGGACCCCTTCGGCTTCGAGAGGGCCGGTTTCGACGGCACCACCACCATCGACCGCACCGACTGGGGCCTGGTCTACAACCAGCGCCTGGAACAGGGTGGCGCCATGGTGAGCGAGAAGGTCCGGCTGCAGTTCGACATCTCCGCGATCCGGGCCACGCTCCCGGAGTAGTACACGGCAGTGACGACGAGGGGAGGGCCCCATCCCGGTGTCGGGACGGGGGCCCTCCCCTCGTTCGTAGGCCGGAGGCCGGTGCTCAGTCCTCGCCCTCCAGATCGCCTTCCGTCTCCAGGTACGCCTGGCGCAGGGCCTCGATCACGGCAGGATCGGGCTTGGCCCACATACCGCGGGACTCGGCCTCGAGGAGGCGCTCGGCGATGCCGTGCAGAGCCCAGGGGTTGGCCTGCTTGAGGAATTCACGGTTGGTCGGGTCCAGGACGTACGTCTCGGTGAGCTTGTCGTACATCCAGTCGGCGACCACGCCCGTCGTCGCGTCGTACCCGAAGAGGTAGTCGACCGTGGCGGCGAGCTCGAAGGCCCCCTTGTAGCCGTGGCGGCGCATCGCCTCGATCCACTTGGGGTTGACCACGCGGGCGCGGAAGACGCGCGAGGTCTCCTCGACCAGCGTGCGGGTGCGGACCGTCTCGGGGCGGGTGGAGTCGCCGATGTACGCCTCCGGGGCGCTGCCCTTCAGCGCGCGGACCGTGGCCACCATGCCGCCGTGGTACTGGAAGTAGTCGTCCGAGTCGGCGATGTCGTGTTCGCGGGTGTCGGTGTTCTTCGCCGCGACCTCGATGCGCTTGTACGCCGTCTCCATCTCCTCCCGCGCCGGACGCCCGTCGAGTTCACGGCCGTAGGCGTAGCCGCCCCACACCGTGTAGACCTCGGCGAGGTCGGCGTCGGTGCGCCAGTCGCGGGAGTCGATGAGCTGGAGCAGGCCCGCTCCGTAGGTGCCGGGGCGGGAGCCGAAGATGCGGGTGGTGGCGCGGCGCTCGTCGCCGTGGGCCGCCAGGTCGGCCTGCGCGTGGGCGCGGACGAAGTTCGCCTCGTCGGGCTCCTCAAGGGATGCGGCCAGGCGGACGGCGTCGTCCAGGAGACCGATCGTGTGCGGGAAGGCGTCGCGGAAGAAACCGCTGATGCGCAGGGTGACGTCGATGCGCGGGCGGCCGAGCTCGTCCGCGGGGATCGCCTCAAGGCCCGTGACACGGCGCGAGGCGTCGTCCCAGACGGGGCGGATGCCCAGCAGGGCGAGGGCTTCGGCGACGTCGTCACCGGCGGTGCGCATCGCGCTCGTACCCCACAGGGACAGGCCGACCGAGGTCGGCCAGTCGCCGTTGTCGGTGCGGTAGCGCTCCAGGAGCGAGTCGGCCAGGGCCTGGCCGGTCTCCCAGGCGAGGCGCGACGGCACCGCCTTGGGGTCGACGGAGTAGAAGTTGCGGCCGGTCGGCAGGACATTGACCAGGCCGCGCAGCGGGGAGCCCGAGGGTCCTGCGGGGACGAAGCCGCCCTCCAACGCGTGGACGGCGTGGTCCAGTTCGTCGGTCGTGGCGGCGAGGCGCGGTACGACCTCGCTCGCGGCGAAGTCGAGGATGTCGGCGACGGACTGCGGGTGACCCGCCGCGACCGTGGCGACGGCCTCCGGGGCCCAGTCCGCGTCCTCCATCGCCTGGACCAGGGCGCGTGCCTGCTCCTCGACCGCGTCGGCGCTTGTGCGGGTGGCCGCCGACTCATCGAGGCCGAGCGCCTCGCGCAGGCCGGGCAGCGACGCCGTGCCGCCCCAGATCTGGCGGGCGCGCAGGATCGCGAGGACCAGGTTGACGCGGTCGGCGCCGGCCGGGGCGCCGCCCAGGACGTGCAGGCCGTCGCGGATCTGGGCGTCCTTGATCTCACAGAGCCAGCCGTCGAGATGCATGATGAACTCGTCGAAGCCCTCGTCCTCGGGGCGGTTTTCGAGCCCCAGGTCGTGGTCGAGCTTGGCGGCCTGGATCAGGGTCCAGATCTGGGCGCGGATCGCGGGCAGCTTCGCCGGGTCCATCGCGGCGATCTGGGCGTGCTCGTCAAGGAGTTGTTCGAGGCGGGCGATGTCGCCGTAGCTGTCGGCGCGGGCCATCGGCGGTACGAGGTGGTCCACGAGGGTGGCGTGGACGCGCCGCTTGGCCTGCGTGCCCTCCCCCGGGTCGTTGACCAGGAACGGGTAGATCAGGGGGAGATCGCCGAGTGCCGCGTCGGGGCCGCAGGCGGCGGACAGACCCGCGTTCTTGCCGGGCAGCCATTCGAGGTTGCCATGCTTGCCGAGGTGGATCATCGCGTCGGCGCCGAACCCGTTGTCGTCGGCGGAGGCGGCGATCCAGCGGTAGGCGGCCAAGTAGTGGTGCGAGGGCGGCAGATCGGGGTCGTGGTAGATCGCGATCGGGTTCTCGCCGAAGCCGCGCGGCGGCTGGATGAGGATGAGCAGGTTGCCGCGGCGCAGGGCGGCGAGGACGATGTCGCCCTCCGGGTTGCTCGACCGGTCCACGAACATCTCGCCGGGGGCGGGACCCCAGTGCTGCTCCACGGACTCGCGGAGCTCGGCGGGGAGGGTGGCGAACCAGCGCCGGTAGTCGGCCGCCGGGATGCGGACGGGGTTGCGGGCCAGCTGCTCGTCGGTGAGCCACTCCTGGTCGTGGCCGCCCGCCTCGATCAGCGCGTAGATCAGCTCGTCGCCGTCGCCGGAGACAAGTCCTGGCACCTCTTCCGTACCGAAGTCGTATCCCTCGGCCTGGAGTCGGCGCAGCAGGGAGACGGCGCTCGCGGGGGTGTCGAGGCCGACCGCGTTGCCGATCCGGGAGTGCTTGGTCGGGTAGGCGGACAGGACGAGCGCGATGCGCTTGTCGGCGGCCGGGATGTGGCGCAGCCGCGCGTGCCGTACGGCGATGCCTGCGACGCGGGCCGCGCGTTCGGCGTCGGCGACGTACGCGGGGAGTCCGTCCTCGTCGATCTCCTTGAACGAGAAAGGCACCGTGATCAGACGGCCGTCGAACTCGGGGACCGCGATCTGGCTCGCGGCGTCCAGCGGCGATACGCCCTCGTCGTTGTCCTCCCAGTCGCCGCGCGAGCTGGTGAGGCAGAGCGCCTGGAGGATGGGTACGTCGAGGCCGCTGAGGGCTCCGGCGTCCCAGGACTCGTCGTCGCCGCCCGCCGAGGCTTCGGCGGGCCGCGTGCCGCCCGCCGCGAGGACCGTGGTCACGATCGCGTCGGCGGTGCGCAGTTCGTCGATGAGTTCGGGCTCGGGGGTGCGCAGCGAGGCGACGTACAGCGGCAGCGGGCGGGCGCCCGCGTCCTCGACCGCGCGGCACAGGCTGTCGATGAAGGCGGTGTTGCCGCTCATGTGGTGGGCACGGTAGTAGAGCACCGCGACGGTCGGTCCATCGACCTGACGGGCGGTGCGCTCCAGCGGGCCCCACGAGGGTGCCGGGGCGGGCGGTTCGAAGCCGTGGCCGGTCAGCAGGACGGTGTCGGAGAGGAACCGGGCCAGCTGCTCCAGGTTCGCGGGGCCGCCGTGGGCCAGGTAGGCGTGGGCCTCGGCGGCAAGGCCGATGGGGACCGTCGATGCGGCCATCAGCTGGGCGTCGGGGGCCTGTTCGCCGGTGAGGACGACCACGGGGCGTCCGGTGGCGATGACTTGGTCGAGGCCGTCCTGCCAGGCGCGCACACCGCCGAGCAGACGCACGACGACCAGGTCGGCGCCGTCCAGGAGCTGCGGAAGGTCCTCGAGCGGGAGCCGGGAGGGGTTCGCGTAGCGGTAGGCGATCGGTCCGCCTGCGGCGCGGGCGCTGAGCAGGTCGGTGTCGGACGTCGACAGGAGCAGGATCATGCGGCGTCGGGCCTTCCTCGGGGTGTCCACGCCCCGGGTGGTGTCGATGGCGTCTCCCCTGCTCGAGCGGACGAGAGCTCGGGGAAGGGAGTTCCTGACTCGCCCGGCACGGGGGCCGGGCTCACAGTGGCGGGACCGCGCCGGAATCGCACCGGGCTTCCTCCCCTTGTCGCCGTCTGTGGCGACGACGGGCCGGCTGGCCCGTCGCTAGGAATACTAAGGGCCGGGCAACTACCGGGGGGCAGGCGGACCTGCTGCGATAGGTCGGTATGCTCGCCGCCATGCCCCCATCGGTCCCCTCGCCAGCGCTCCCGGGAGACGAGTCTGCCCGCAGCCGCGGTGACTCCTGCCCCGGGACGCTCCGGCTGCACCGGGCGGATGACGGGGCGCTGGCCCGGGTTCGCATCCCGGGCGGCCTGCTGAGCACGGAGCAGGCGGATGTGCTGCGGGATCTGGCGGAGCGTCTTGGAGATGGCGAGTTGCATCTCACATCACGCGGCAATGTGCAGTTGCGCGGGCTGCGTGCGGACCGCGGGAGCGAACTGGCTTGCCTCCTTGGCGAATCGGGGCTTTTGCCCTCCGAACGCCACGAGCGGGTGCGCAACGTGGTGGCCTCCCCGCTCTCGGGAATCGACGGCCTCGGCGAGCGGGACATCCGTCCGTGGCTGTCCGCCCTGGACGGGCTGCTGTGCGCCGGCGACCGGGCCACCGCCCTGTCCGGCCGGTTCCTGTTCGCGCTCGACGACGGCCGCGGCGACGTGGGTGCGCTCGGCGGTGATGTGACCCTGACGGCGCGCGGCGAGGAAGACGCGCTGCTGCGGATCGGCCCGGCGCAGGACGCTGTGCTGATACCTGCCGCGCAGGCACCGCAGGCCGCCCTCATAGCGGCCGAGACCTTCTTGGAGCAGGCACCCGACGCGGGCTCCTGGCGGGTGACGGATCTGCCCGACGGCATCGGCCCTCTCCTCGACGCGGTCGTACGCCGGTTGCGGCAGGCCGGGTTCAGCCTCGCCCGCACCACCGCCCCGCTCCCCCGGGGCCCGGGCGGACCCGCCCTCGGCATCGTGCCCGGCCCACATGACAAGCACGACAAGCACGACAAGGCGGCGTTGTCCCTCGGCCTCCCCCTGGGACGCGTCAGCGCACCCCAGTGGCAGACGCTGACGGAGACCGCCCGCCACCGCGGCAGCGGAGAGCTGCGGCTGACCCCCTGGCGCGGGGTCGTCCTGCCGGGAGTCGAGCGGCAAGAGGCCGCGGAACTCCTGGAGGATCTGCAGGCCGTCGGCCTCATCGTCGGATCCGACTCTCCCTGGACCGGGGTGGGGGCCTGCATCGGGCGGCCCGGCTGCGCCAAGTCTCTGGACGACGTACGCGCGGCGGCGACGGCCGCCTTGGGTCCTGTGGGGGCGCTCCCCGTGTACTGGTCGGGTTGCGAACGACGGTGCGGCCATCCCCACGGGGAGTGGGTCGATGTCGTCGCCACTCCTGACGGCCATGAGATCTCCCGCGTCCACGGCGCGGAACACGAAGCTCCGGCAACCGTCCCCGGCAGCTCCGGCGGGCTCGCCGCCGCCGTGGCCGCGGCCCGCGGCTGACACGACATGAACAACCTCGCGACACCTGACTGTTCCATGCCCTATCAAGAGAGCGAACGCACTGTGCATCAGTACGAGAAGGACGGACCGGCGATCTACCGCCAGTCCTTCGCCACAATCCGCGCGGAGGCGGATCTGACGGGCCTGCCCGCCGACGTGAGCCAGGTCGCGGTCCGCATGATCCACGCCTGCGGCATGGTCGACCTCGTACGCGACCTCGCTTTCACCCCGGACGTGGTGGCCCGTGCCCGCGAGGCCCTGCGCGCCGGCGCCCCCA
This sequence comes from Streptomyces sp. NPDC056486, assembly GCF_042795295.1. NCBI lineage: Bacteria > Bacillati > Actinomycetota > Actinomycetes > Kitasatosporales > Streptomycetaceae > Streptomyces > Streptomyces sp. NPDC056486. The sequence continues at coordinate 42,477 of NZ_JBHTSF010000046.1, read as the reverse complement.
TCCTGTGCGACGTCGCCATGGTCGCAAGCGGCGTCACCCGCAAGCGGCTGCCCGCGGACAACGACGTGGTGTGCACCCTGTCCGACCCCTCGGTGCCCGCTCTGGCCGCCGAGCTCGGCACCACCCGCAGCGCCGCCGCGCTCGAACTGTGGCGCGACCGGATGGAAGGCGCGGTCATAGCCGTCGGCAACGCGCCCACCGCCCTGTTCCGCCTGCTCGAAATGATCGAGGAGGGCGCACCGCGCCCCGCCGCCGTCATCGGTGTGCCCGTCGGCTTCGTCGGCGCCATGGAGTCCAAGGACGCCCTGGCCGCGCACCCGTCCGGCCTGGAACACATGATCGTGCGGGGCCGCCGGGGCGGAAGCGCCATCGCGGCCGCCGCACTCAACGCGATCGCCAGCGAGGAAGAATGAGCGTGAGCGAGCACAAGACAGGCCGCCTCTACGGCGTCGGGCTCGGCCCCGGCGATCCGGCCCTCATGACCCTGCGGGCGGTGGAAGTCATCGCTGAGGCCGATGTCGTCGCCTATCACAGCGCGCGGCACGGACGGTCGATCGCCCGGTCCATCGCGGCCGAGCACCTGCGCGCCGACCACATCGAGGAAGCGCTGGTCTACCCCGTCACGACGGAGACCACCGACCACCCCGGCGGCTACCGGGGCGCGATGGAGGACTTCTACACCGAGGCGGCGGCCCGCCTCGCGGTGCACCTCGACGCGGGACGCACGGTCGCCGTCCTCGCGGAGGGCGACCCGCTCTTCTACGGCTCGTACATGCACATGCACAAGCGGCTCGCCGACCGCTACCCCACCGAGGTGATCCCCGGCGTCACCTCCGTCAGCGCCGCCGCCGCCCGCCTCGGCACTCCGCTCGCCGAGGGCGAGGAGGTGCTCACCATCCTGCCCGGCACCCTGCCGGAGGAGGAGCTGACCGCCCGTCTTGCCGCCACCGACGCCGCGGTGGTGATGAAGCTTGGCCGTACGTTCCCCGCGGTGCGCCGCGCTTTCGAGAACTCCGGGCGGCTGCCCGAGGCCCACTACGTCGAGCGCGCCACGATGGCCGGCGAGCGCACCGACGATCTTGCCGCGGTCGACGCCGACTCGGTGCCGTACTTCGCGGTCGCGGTCCTGCCCAGCAGGATCGACGCGCCCCGACCCGAGCGCGCCCCGGAATCCGGCGAGGTGGCCGTGGTCGGCACCGGTCCCGCCGGGCCGCTGTGGCTCACACCTGAGACCCGTGGAGTGCTTGCCGCCGCCGACGACCTGGTCGGCTACACCACCTATCTGGACCGGGTGCCGGTCCGCCCGGGGCAGGTGCGGCACGGCTCCGACAACAAGGTCGAGTCGGAGCGCGCCGAGTTCGCCCTGGATCTCGCCCGGCGCGGGCGGCGCGTGGCCGTGGTCTCCGGCGGCGATCCGGGCATCTTCGCCATGGCGACGGCTGTCCTTGAGGTGGCCTCGCAGAAGCAGTACGCGGATCTGCCGGTGCGGGTGCTTCCGGGGGTGACCGCGGCCAACGCCGCCGCCGCCCGCGCGGGCGCTCCGCTGGGCCACGACTACGCGACGATATCGCTCTCCGACCGGCTCAAGCCGTGGGAGGTCATCGCCGAGAGGCTGCGGGCGGCGGCCTCCGCCGACCTGGTGCTCGCGCTCTACAACCCCGGCTCCCGCAGCCGGACCTGGCAGGTCGGCAAGGCCCGCGATCTGCTTCTCGAACACCGCTCGCCGGACACTCCCGTGGTCCTCGGCCGCGATGTCGGCGGACCGACGGAGAGCGTACGCACCGTGCGGCTCGCCGATCTCGATCCGGCCGATGTCGACATGCGCACGATCCTGCTCGTCGGGTCATCACAGACCCGCTGGGAGCAGCGGGGCGACGGACAGCAGATTGTGTGGACGCCCCGCCGCTACCCAGAGGACTAGACCTCCGGTTCTGCTAGACCTGGCTGCCGCCGAGTGCGCGCAGCCAGGCCAGGGCCTGCTCCGGGGCGCCGGCCACCGTCACGCCCTCGGGCACCGGCGGCCGGCGCACCACGACCACCGGGATCCCCGCCTCGCGGGCCGCGGCCAGCTTGGGAGCGGTGGCGGCGCCACCGCTGTCCTTCGTGACGACCACGTCGATGCGATGGCGGCGGATCAGCTCGCGCTCCCCCTCCAAGGTGAACGGGCCGCGGTCGAGCAGCACCTCCATCCGCGCGGGGTGCGGTGCGTCCGGGGCGTCCACCGAACGCATCAGGAACCACAGCTGGTCCAGAGCGGCGAAAGCGGCAAGACCCATGCGCCCCGTGGTGAGGAAGACCCGCTTGCCCAGCGCGGGCAGCGCGTCGGCCGCCTCGGCCAGGGAACCGGTCGTGTGCCAGGCGTCGCCGTCGCCCGGCACCCAGCCGGGCCGACGCAGCGCGAGCAGGGGAACATGGGCGGCAGCGGCGGCAGCGGCCGCGTTGAAACTGATCGTCTCGGCGAAAGGATGGGTGGCATCGATGAGCGCGCTCACCTGGTGCGTACGCAGCCATGCGGCCAGTCCTTCGGCTCCGCCGAAGCCGCCCACGCGCACCTCGCCCGGCGGCAGCTTCGGGCTTGCGACGCGTCCGGCCAGTGAGCTGGTGACCCTCGCTCCGGCGGGAAGCGTCTCCACCAGTTTCTCGGCGAGGCGGCGGGCCTCCGTCGTTCCGCCGAGTACCAGTACGTGCATCGGATCCATCCATGAGTGAGGCGAAGGGCGGGCGCAGCGCCCAACTCAAGCACACCGGTCTGCGGCCCGGCTGGACGACCGGTGCCTGCGCGACCGCGGCGGCCACGGCCGCCTACACGGCCCTGCTCAGCGGTGACTTCCCCGACCCGGTCACCATCACCCTGCCCAAGGGGCAGACACCGGCCTTCGCCCTCGCGGTGGAGGAGCTGGCCGAGGGGCGGGCGACAGCGGGAGTGGTGAAGGACGCGGGCGACGACCCCGACGTGACGCACGGAGCGCTTGTGCGGGCCACCGCGCGGCGGCTGCCGCCGGGGTCGGGTGTGGTCTTCAAGGCAGGGCCCGGCGTGGGCACGGTCACCCTGCCGGGCCTGCCGCTCGACGTCGGCGAACCCGCGGTCAATCCCGTGCCGCGCCAGATGATCCGCGACCACATCGCGCGGGTCGCCGCGGAGCACGGGGGTTCTGGCGACGTGGAGATCACGGTCTCCGTGGACCACGGCGAGGAGATCGCCCGCTCCACCTGGAACCCTCGCCTGGGCATCCTGGGCGGCCTGTCGATCCTGGGCACCACCGGCATCGTGGTGCCGTACTCCTGCTCCGCGTGGATCGATTCGATCCGCCGCGGTGTGGACGTGGCACGCGCAGCGGGGCATACGCACGTGGCGGGCTGCACGGGTTCGACCTCGGAGAAGACGGTGGTGGCCGAGTACGGGCTTCCGGAGATCGCCCTGCTCGACATGGGGGACTTCGCGGGCGCGGTGCTCAAGTACGTGCGCCGCCACCCGGTGGACCGCCTCACGGTGTGCGGCGGCTTCGCCAAACTGTCGAAGCTCGCCGCCGGACACCTCGACCTGCACTCGGCCCGCTCCCAGGTCGACAAGCCGTTCCTGGCCGCGCTCGCCCGGCGCGGCGGCGCGGACGAAGCCCTGACGGCCGAGGTGGAAGTCGCCAACACGGGCCTCGCCGCGCTCCAGTTGTGCCAGGCGCGAGGTGTCCCGCTCGGGGACCTGGTGGCCGTGGCGGCACGCGACGAGGCACTGGCGGTCCTTCGGGGAGCGCCGGTCGCCGTGGATGTCATCTGCATCGACCGCGCGGGCACGGTGGTGGGGCGCAGCAGCGTGCGCTGAGAAACTGATTGCTTTCCGAGGCATCCTGGTCGGTGCGGGGGGGGGCGTCAGGAGGCCGGCGTGGCCAAGTAGTCGCCGTGCTCCACGTCTTCGAGCAGTGTCGGGCGGGTGGGCGTCCAGCCGAGCAGCTTCTGGGTGTGAGCGCTGGAGACAGGACCGTCGAAGCCGTACGCGGTGGCCATGAACGGGTTGGCGTAGTGCCCGGCAGCCTCGTGAGGGGTCAGCGACGCCGTGGGCAGATCGAGGCCCCGGGCGATCGTCTCCGCGATGCTCTTGAAGGTGACGTTTTCAGCCGCTCCGTGCAGCACGCTGCCCGCAGGCGCCTTCTCCACCGCAAGACGGAACAGGACCGCCGCGTCGAGGCGGTGCACCGCAGGCCACCGGTTGGCGCCGTCCTTGACGTAGGCCGAGACGCCTGTCTCGCGCGCGGTGGCAATGAGCATGGGGATGAAGCCGTGGTCCCGCGGACCGTGGACGGTGGGGGCGAGGCGGACCACGCTCGCACGCACTCCCCGGTCGGCGAAGTCCAGGCAGGCCCGCTCGCCCGCGATGCGGAACGCGGCGATCCCTGCCGTGTCGGGCTCGTCCTTCTCGGTGGATTCCCGGTCGGCGGGCATGACCAGGGTGCCCGATGTGGTGACGAGCGGCCTGCCCGAGTGCTCCAACGTCCGGCCGAGCGCCTCAATGGCGTTCGTGTCCCGCCGCATCATGTCGTCGAGGTCGGAGAAGTCGCCGCCGTAGGCCATGTGCAGGACACCGTCGGCGGCTTCGGCACCGCTGCGCAGGCCGGCCAGGTCGTCCAGGGAGCCGCGGTGCGGCGTGGCGCCCAGGGACTTGAGCCGGTCGGCGGCGGCGTCCGAGCGCGCCAGACCCGTGACGGTGTGGCCGGCCGCGATGAGTTCGGTGACGACTGCGGGGCCGGTCTGGCCGGAGCCACCGGTGACGAAGACATGCATGAAACTCTCCCGTCCAATGTCAGTGACTGGCACTACGTAGCGCCAGTCGCTGACATTACGTAGCGCCAGTCACTGACGTCAAGAAGCGCCAGTCACTGACACGTGCGGTATCCTCAGGGCGTGCCACGAAGCGGAGCAGAAGCGCGTCGCCGCCTACAGCAGGCGGCCCTGGAGCTGTACGGGGAACGCGGATTCGACCAGACCACCACAGCCGAGATCGCCGCACGGGCGGGCGTCAATGAACGCACGTTCTTCCGGCATTTCCCGGACAAGCGCGAGGTTCTCTTCCATGGCGAGGCCGACCTGCGCGCCGAGCTGGCACAGACAGTGACCGAAGCACCCGATGGCCTCCAGCCGCTCGACATACTGCTGCGCGCTTTTCGCGCCGTCGAACGGATCCTTGAGGACAATCGCGCCTTCGCCGAGCCGCGGCTGCAGGTCATCGCGCAGACACCGGCGCTGCGTGAACGTGAACTGGCCAAGTCCGCGTCGATCATCGACGCGATGGCTCAGGCGCTGCGGCAGCGTGGCGTCGCCGACCGCCTCGCCAAACTTGCCGCTCAGACCGGGTGGGCCACCTTTCACCAGGCGATCCAGGACTGGATCGACGACGGCTCACAGAGCTTGGACGCGCATCTCCTTCAGGCCTTCGAAGACCTTCGCGCCCTCACCGCGACCGCCCTGTCGGCAGAGGCCCGGCCTGCAGGCTGACGCCGTCACATCAGGACGAGTTACCTGCGCGGGCACGCCGCCTGAAACAGTTCCGAACGGTCGCCACTCGCGACCCGGCAGCGCCGTTGACGTGTTGTTCGGCGCCACGAAGGCCTACGGCCGGAGGACCTCGATCTCCAACTCAGGATCGAACCCGGAGTCTGAAGCAACCCTGCGAGCGAACTCGCGAACACCCGCAAGCTGGCGTTCGCCGAAGGAGAAGTCCAGGGCCTCGGTGTAGTAGCGGCGCAACGCCTGCTCGTCGAACGCCTCCCACCGGGCGGCCTGCTCGCACACCTTGTCGACTTCGGCCATCGAGAGGTCCCGGGACTCCAGGAAAGCCCGGTGCACTTCGCGCACGATGCGAGGGTTCTGCTCCAAGTAGTCCTTGCGGACGGCCCAGGCCGCGAAAACGAACGGCAGACCAGTCCAGGCCTTCCACATCTCGCCCAGGTCGTACACCAACAGGCCCAGATCCTCGGCCTGGTGAAGGTAGGCGCGCAGCGCGGCGTCACCGATGACGACCGCGGCCTCTGCGTCCTGCATCATCACCGGCAGGTCCGGCGGACAGGTGAAGTACTCCGGGCGAACCCCTTCCCGCTCCTCCAGCAGAAGCCGGGCCAGGCGCACCGACGAGCGCGAGGTGGAGCCCAAGGCGACCCGGCGCCCGTCCAACTCGCGCAGCGGGACCTGGCTGACGATCAGGCAGGAGGTCACCGCACCATCGCTGCCCACCGCGATGTCCGGGAGCAACACCAGGTCGTCGGCATGCTTGAGGTACTCCATGCACGCGATCGGACCGATATCCAGGGTCCCGTCGACCAGCAGACCACTCAGCCGGTCCGGAGTGTCCCTGGTCAGATCCAGGTCGAGCAAGCTGCCGGTGCGGGCCAGGCCCCAGTAAATCGGCAGACAGTTGAGGAACTGAATGTGCCCGACCCGGGGACGCTTCCCCGGCTCATGCAGGACGCGAGCCACGCGAGAGATCTCCACTCGCACAGGCTAGTACTTCAGAGTCGGCCTCCTGCCCGCACATGAACCAGCGCCGCATGCCCACGTCGCCAGAGTGATCGGCCGGGCAAGGCCTAGCAGGCGTGGCGATCGCGGGCGGGCGAGTAGAGGTGGCTGTCCCGGAACTGTTCGGCGCCCAGCGTGCGGCCCACCATGATGACGGCGGTACGGATCACACCCGCCGCCTTCACCTGCTCCGCGATCTCGTCGAGGGGCCCGCGCAGGATGAGCTCGTCCGGCCGGGAGGCCAGTGCCACGACGGCCGTCGGGCAGTCGGCCCCGTAGTGCGGCAGGAGTTCATCGACCACGCGATCCACGTACTTGGCGGCCAGGTGCAGCACGATCAGGGCCCCGCTGCGGCCCAGCGTGGCCAGGTCCTCACCCTCAGGCATCGCGGTGGCCCGGTTGGCGATCCGGGTGAGGATGACGGTCTGGCCGACGGTCGGCACGGTCAGCTCCCGCTTGAGCGCCGCCGCCGCGGCCGCGAACGCGGGCACACCGGGCACCACTTCATAGGGCACGCCCGCCTCGTCGAGGCGCCGCATCTGCTCGTTGACGGCGCTGAAGACGGAAGGGTCGCCCGAGTGCAGACGGGCCACGTCGTGGCCCTGCTGGTGCGCGGTGACCAGTTCGGCGGTGATCTGGTCGATGTCCAGCTGCGCGGTGTCGATCAGGCGGGCGTCCTGGGGACACTCGGCGAGCAGTTCGCGGGGCACCAGACTGCCCGCGTACAGGCACACCCCGCAGGCGGCGAGCTTGCGGGCGCCGCGCACCGTGATCAGGTCGGCCGCACCGGGCCCCGCGCCGATGAAGTACACGGTCATCTGTTGTCTCCTGAGGGTTCTGCGGGGGCTTCTGCTGAGCGATCCGCGGTGGGGGTCGGGCTCGGGGTCGTCGACGGTTTGCGTACGGACCACTGGGTGACCGGCATCGCCTGGCGCCAGCCGGTGAAGCCGCCGACGGGCACGGCGTGCGCGACGGCGAGGCGGACCAGGTCACCGCCGTGCCTGCGGTACCACTCGGCGAGCAGTGCCTCGGACTCCATCGTGACGGTGTTGGCGACCAGGCGGCCACCTGCGGGCAGCGCCTCCCAGCAGGCGTCGAGAAGGCCGGGTGCGGTAAGGCCGCCGCCGATGAACACGGCGTCGGGCGTGGGCAGTTCGGACAGGCTGTCGGGTGCCCGGCCGGTGACCACGCGCAGGGCGGGCACTCCGAGGTGTGCGGCGTTGCGTTCGATGCGCTGCGCCCGTACCGGATCGCGCTCCACGCTGATCGCCCGGCAGGAGGGGTGCGTGCGCATCCACTCGATCGCCACGGACCCCGATCCGCCGCCGATGTCCCACAGCAGCTCGCCGGGGGCCGGCGCAAGGACACCGAGGGTGGCGGCCCGGATGTGGCGCTTGGTGAGCTGCCCGTCGTTCTCGTACGCCTCGTCCGGCAGTCCGGGGACGGCGCCGAGGCGCAGGGCGTCGGGATCACGTCGGCATTCGATCGCGATGACGTTCAGCGGGTCCCCCGGCGGGTGCGTCCAGGTGTCCGCGGTTCCTTCGACGTACGCCTCGTCCTCGCCGCCCAGCTGCTCAAGGACGCGGACCGGGCTCGGTCCGAAGCCGTGCTCGCGCAGCAGCGCGGCGACCACGGCGGGCGTGGTGGCGTCCGCGCTGAGCACAAGGAGCCGTCGGCCGTCGTGCAGGGCCGCGGCAAGCCGGGCCGCGGGCCGCCCGACCAGGGTGATGACCTCGGTGTCCTCCAGCGGCCAGCCGACGCGGGCGCAGGCATAGGACACGGACGACGGGTGAGGCAGGATGCGCGGCCCGTCGGGGCCAAGAACCTCGGTGAGAGCCCTGCCGATTCCGTAGAACATCGGGTCGCCGCTGGCCAGGACTGCGATCTTGCTCCCCGCGTGTGCGGCGAGCAGGCCTGGTACGGCGGGCCTCAGCGGCGAGGGCCAGGGCACGCGCCGTCCCGTGCACTCCGGAGGGAGCAGGTCCAGTTGGCGCCGACCGCCGATCAGGACCTGAGCCTCGACGAGTTCCGTGCGCGCCGCGTCGGGCAGTCCTGCCCACCCGTCGGCTCCGATGCCCACCACGCTCACTGCAGGCGGGACGGGGTGTGCGGCGGGTGCGGGGGTCACGGACGGTACCTCGGTGTTCGGGGGCTGACGCCCTTGAACTCTACTGTCCGGCCGTGTCCGGACACCGGCCAGGTGGCCCCCTCGGGTCCGGGGACCGTCGGCGTAGGCTCGGCGCGCATGACGGTACTGATCTCGGTGTGCGGGGCATCTCCAGGAGTGGGCAAGTCGACGCTGTGTGGCGGGCTTGCTCAATGGCTGACCGGTACGGGGCTGCGGGTGGACCACTTCCGCGAGGAGGAGATCCTGACCCGGCCGCAATTCGCCGCGGTGGCCGAGAAGTTCACGGCGACCGGCAAGGTCGAGTCGGCGACGCTGCTCACGGCGACCGCGGAGTTCGTCGATGCGGTCGTGACGAGCGGCGACGACGTGGTGATCGCGGACGCACTGGTGCCGTACGTGCCGACGCTGCTTGCCATGGGGCACGGCGAAGAGGCGATCGACGCGTTCCTGACCGACCTCACCGAGGTGCTCGCACCGGTCGGCCCGGTCATGCTCTTCCTCGACGGGAGCGCCGCCTCCGCCCTGCCCCGAGCCGCGCGGCGGGAAGGGGAACAGTGGCTGGACTGGTACGTCGGAAAGCTCTCCGGCTACGAGGTGACTCCTCCCGTGACCGATGTCGCGTCGGCGGTGCGGTACCTGCTGCGTGAGCGTGCGGTGGCACTCGGCGCAGTCCGCCGGAAGGGGTGGGGTCTTGCCGTGATCGATCGGGCCGACGAGCTGTCCCGGGAGGAGGTGCTACGGGTCGCACAGCGCGAGCTGAAGCCGTGGCTGGGCGGGTCCGGCACTGAACTGCTGAGCCCGGCGATGTGAGAGCCACCCCCCTAATACGCTTGTCCGGCTTTGCCGCACCGCACTACCTTTGCGGCGTGGATCTCTTCTCACGCTCATGGACGGCATTGCGCGCGGCCGTCGCCGAACTCCCCGACGAGGACTTCGCGCGGCCCTCCGGCTGCACCGGCTGGCTCGTGCGGGACCTGGCGTGCCATCTCGTCGTCGATGCCGAGGATGTCCTGATCACCCTCGTGACCCCCGCCGACACGGAGCCGACCCGCACCGCGTTGACCTACTGGGATGTCTCCGCGACGCCGCCGACCGGCGAGGACCCGCTCGACGCGCTGACCGTCCGGCTTGCCGCCGCGTACGAGGAGCCCTGGCTGCTCAAGTTCCATCTCGACGACGTCGGCTCCGCCGCGGGCCGCGCCGCCGAACTCGCCGATCCCGGCGCCCGGGTGCGCACCCGCGACGAGGTCCTCACCGCGGGCGACTACCTCATGACGTACGTCATGGAATGGACCCTGCACCACCTCGACCTGATCGCGCACCTCCCCCACGTGGCCGGACCGCCCGCGGAAGGGCTCGCCCGGAGCCGCGAGATGCTGGAAGAGATCGCCGGCGCCGCGTTCCCCGCGTCGTTCTCCGACACGGACGCGCTGCTCATCGGCACCGGACGGCGTGCCCCCACCGACGCGGAGAAGGCCGAACTGGGCAAGCTGGGTGACCTGGCCGCGAAACTCCCGTTCGTCCTCGGATGACCGCCACCCGGCTGAACGGGCAGCACCAGGTCTAGGACACGCGGCTGACGGCAGGTGCGACCAGCAACGAGTCCAGGCGCAGGCCGAGTTCCTCCCCCGCGTGCTCCGGCGTTGCCAGGGTGATGGTCACGGGGATCACCTTCCCTCCTGGTACGGAGAAGGGGCCGACGGCACGTCGGGTCAGGTCGGCGCCCTTCACCAGGCGGGAGTCCTTGCCGACCTGAACCCGGTAGACCGCCTCCGGCCGCGCCTCGCCGCGGACCGCCACCGAAAGCCGCTCGGATCGGGTCGCGCTGATGTGGGCGGTGTGCCGCACCGTGGTCCGGTGGGTGCTGGAGTAGCTGCCGTCGTCGGCGTAGCTGTAGCCGTGCTCGATGTCGGCGGTGTCCAGGACGGCGGCCTTGTCCGGGCCGAGGGCGACCGTGTGCTCCGGGATGATCCGGAGTTTGCCGCCCAGTTCGACCTTCACGACGGGCAGCACCTCGTCGCGCGGGCTCTCGGGCAGCGTCACGACGAGGTCGTCCCCGTCCCGGCGCCAGTCGAGTCCGTCCTTCGAGCCGTCCTCGTGGACGTTGCGTACGGAGGTGGCCAGGCCCGGCAGCCGAAGCTGACCGGACTCGGGCCACTGGGACACGTGCAGGAACAGGTCGCGGCCGTTGACGGTGACCTCACCCCAGGGCCGGCCCCCGAAGCGGGTGGCCGAGGCGCCGAGTACGGCGTCGGGGTGACGATCCAGCCAGTCACCCATGCCGCGCAGGACGTCGGCCTCGAACTCCACGACCGAACCGTCGCCGCGTGGGCCGATGTTGAGCAGGTAGTTGCCGCCGCTGGCGCGCACACCGGTCAGTCCGCCGATGAGATCCTTGATCTTGCCGGGCAGGTCGTCCCGCTTCTGCCAGCTTCGGTAGCCCCAGGTGTCGTGGTAGATCGACGCGGGTGTCTGCCAGGCGCCGTCGAGTGCCACCGCGGGAATCTCGTTGTCGCCGAGTGTGCGGAAGTCGCCCTTGTTGTTCCACACCCGGCTGTTGATCGCCGCCTTCGGCTGGAGTTCACGGACGATCCCGGCGAATTTCCGGCTCTGCGCGGCGGTGGGCGATGACATGTCGAACCACACCTCTGCGATGTCCCCGTACTTCGTCATCAGCTCACGGAGCTGTCCCTCGATGACCGGCTCCATCGATGCGGGGATCGGATTGTTGTTGTTGCCGTCGAACTCGTGGCCTTGGTGCCAGTCGACGAGCGAGAAGTAGAAGCCGAACTTCAGCCCCTGGCTGCGGCATTCGTCCGCGAGCGCCTTCAGTGGGTCCTTGCCGTAGGGGGTCGCGTCGACGACGTCGTAGCCGGTGGTGTCGGTGTCGAACATGGAGAAGCCGTCGTGGTGCTTGCTGGTGATGACCACGTAGCGCATCCCCGCCCGCTTCGCGAGGGAGCAGATCTCCGCGGGGTCGAACCGGTCGGGCCTGAACCGCTCGGCCACTTGGAGGTACTCCTCCTCGGAGATGTCGGCCCACATCTGGATCTGTTCGCTGTAGCCCTTGGTGACCGGTTTGCCCTTCCACACGCCTCCCAGTTCGGAGAACAGGCCCCAGTGGATGAACATCCCGAACTGGAGCTGCTGCCAGGCCGCGAGGTCTTTGTCGTCGCTCGGTTCGATCTCGCCGGGAATGCCTTGCGTACGTGGGCCGCCGGTCCGGTCCGCCTGTGTGGCGACCGCTGTGGCCACCGCTGCGGGAGGGCTTGCCACTGCTGCTCCGACGGCGAGCAGGAGGGCGAGCATGACGCCGAGCATCTTGCGCATCACGAATCTCCTCTACAACTGCCCCAAGGTTGATTCATCGGACGTTAAGAGCTGATCTGAGTGCTCTGTGCGTCACGAGGGAGACATGGGGGCGGGTACATCGGATGTTAGAGGCACGACGGCGCGCCGTCACCACCCCCGACGGACCGGCTTGCGGAAGATACCGGTTTCTATGTTGCGAAGCTCAACTGGCTCATATCTATTGAGTGTTCAGCCACGACCATGCTAGAAACCGTTTACTCTCCACTCGTCGCACGGATGGCACACAGCCACGCGAGCCCCTCCCCCCACTCGCAAGGAGCCCCCACATGCGCAAGCGAAACGGCGCGCTCACCGTCGCCGCCTCTTCCCTGGTCCTGCTCACCGCGGCCCCCGCCGACGCCTCCGTCATCTGGAACGGAGACGCCTCCGGAGGGACCGGGGTGTTCTCCTCCACCCTCTGCGACTCGCCCGGCAGCGTCTCCACGCAGGACAACGGCGACGGCCGCGGCCAGGTCTTCAAGTTCAACAAGCCGCTCGGCCTCGAGCGTTGCGAGGCCCACGGGATCAGCGTCGGCGGTTCGCGGTACACGTTCAAGAACAACTCGACGTACTGGATCGGCTGGGACACCTCCACCAACACCCCGGACGCGGGCACGATCTTCCAGTGGAAGTCGTACGGCACCAACGACCAACACCAGCAGAACTACCCGGTGTTGATGAAGGTCGAGGGCGGCGTCCTCAAGCTGTTCCACATCGAGGTCGGCGAGAAGTGGACCCTCAAGTGGTCGACACCCGTCACGACCAGTACGTACAAGCGCATCGTGCTCGGAATCCACACCTCGTCCGACTCCTCCGACGGGTGGGTGACGGCCTTCTACAACGGCACCAAGGTCGCCGAGTTCTCCGGCCGCACCTGGGACGACCTGGGCAACGACACCCGCTTCGGCTCCTACGGCTCCGAGGTCGAGGACAAGCGCGTCATCAACTGGGTCGACGGGCTCAAGGTCGGCACCGCGTACGGGGACGTGGACAACTAGACCGGCCGGTTCAGCCGTCCGTCGACCAGCTCCAACAGGCTCTCGCAGTGGTGCTCGCGCAGGGCCCGGTCGTGGGTGACCATCACCACCGGACCCGTGAACTGCTGCACGGCTTCCTGCAATTGCTCGACAAGGGCCAGGCTTAGGTGGTTGCTCGGCTCGTCGAGCAGCAGCAGGTCCGGGCGCCGCGAGAACAGCAGCGCGAGTTCGAGCCGTCGCAGCTGGCCCACGGAAAGGCGGTTCACCGGAACGTCGAAGTCCGCGCTTGCGAACAGACCGAACCGGGTCAGCTCTTTCGCGGCGTCGTCGACGTAGGCCGCACGGTGCGCGGCGAAGGTCTCCAGCACGCCGCGCCGCTCCTGGGCGAAGTGGCTCTCCTGCGGCAAGTAGCCGATACGCAGACCTGGTTCGCGTACGACCGTCCCCGCGTCGGGCGCCCTCAGGCCGGCCAGGACGGAGAGAAGTGTGGACTTGCCCGCGCCATTGGGTCCGGTGATCACGTGCAGCGAACCGGGAGCGAGTTCCAGGTCGACGCCACGCACCACATCGCCGACGACCAGGCCTTCGGCCCGGAGCAGCACCCCGTCGGGCCGCTCGGCGCTCTCGCTCTCCGGCGGCTGGAAGGCCAGTGGCTGGGGCGGGCGTTGCACTTCTTCGTCGAGGAGTCGCCCCAGTTGCTGCCGGGCCGCGCGCGTGGCGCGGGCCGCGGCAGCCTGGGCAGCGCCTCCGGCGAGGTTGTAGGACAGCTTGTCGCTGTCCCGCATTCCACCGAAGGTGCGACCGGACCTGCCGGCCCTGTCGAGCCGCCGCCGGGTCTCCGCCAGCTCCTGGCGCCAGTCGCGGTACTGCTGCCACCAGCGCGCTTGCGCCGCTGCGCGTTCGTCGAGGTAGTCGCGGTAGCCGCCGCCGTAGCGCACGGTGGTGCCGCGGGAACCGTCCAGATCGACGATGGCGGTGACGGCGGTGTCGAGGAGTACGCGGTCGTGCGACGCGATCAGGCACGGCCCCTGGTACTGGGCCAGCCACGGGACGAGCCAGTCCACCGCCCGGTCGTCGAGGTGGTTCGTCGGCTCGTCGAGGAGCAGCCCGGCGGGTTCGGCGAGGACCAGCTCGGCGAGCGCCAGGCGGGATCGCTCACCGCCCGACAGTGTCTCGGTGGGCCGTAGCCGGTCCAGGCCTCCGAGACCGAAGACGTCAAGCACCTCGCCGACGCGGGCGTCGAGTTCCCAGCCGCCGCGTCGGGCGAACTCGTCCTGGAGCCGCCCGTACTCACTGAGCACCTCGCTCAGGTCGCCCTTGCCGGACGACATCAACTCCTCGGCTGTGCGCATCCGTTCGGCCATGTCGCCGTACTCGGCGGTCGCCCGCGCGAGCACGGTCTCGATGGTCGCACCGGCCGGGAAACCGGGCTCCTGCGGCAGAAACCCCACCTGGCCCGCGACCGCCCGTACGACCTGGCCGCGCTGCAGGGGCAGTTCACCGGCGATGGCGCGCAGCAACGTCGACTTGCCCCGGCCGTTCTCGCCGATCAGGCCCACCCGCTCGCCCCGGGTCACCTTCAGCGAGACATCGCGCAGCACCGTCCGGTCGCCGAGCACGCAGTGCACGTTCTCGGCGAGGAGGTGCGCGGAGCGGTGGTCACCGGACAGGACGTCCTGCCCGCCGGGGTGACCCGCGTTCGTTTCGGACATCGTGAGGGGCTCCTGTCCTGCGTTGCCGAGATCCGCTTGAGAACCGTGGTGGACGGTTGGAGAGCCACGCCGCTGGTCGGCTTGTCGCCTTCGGCGTGGGCCCTGTCAGTCGGCCAACCGCGTTCCGCAGTGTGCGCAGTAGAGGGCATCGCGTTCGGCGGCGAGACGGCCGCACTCGGGGCAGACCCGGCCGAGCAGACAGACCGGCTCGCCCGCGTCGAATCCACCGCTGGGCCCGGTGGGCCCGGTGCCGAGAGCCGGATGGCGACGGTGGGCGGTCGTGTAGACGAGCCCCTCCTCCCCCGCGTCCACACAGCGGGTGATCCCCGCGGGAAGCCACGCGAGGGCACCGGGCGTGAGCTGCCAGGTCGCGTCCTGGGTGCGGAGTTCACCGGTGCCGGTCAGCACGGTGAACAGGACACCGAAACCCCCCTCCGTCTGCTCGCCGATGCTCGCGCCCGGGGCCAGCCGGACGACGTCGGCGTCCAGATCCCTCGTACGGTCGCCGAGCGACCACAAGACGCTGACCTGCCCCCGCCCGACGGCTGCGGTCTGCTCCGGCCCGACGAACACCGGAGCGGCGGGGGCGGGGGTGCTCATGCGGACTCCAGTCAGCGGAGGCGGGCGGCGGACAGCGGACAGCAGGCTGGAACTTCGGATCGGCTGCGGCGCCGGCGGGATTCGAACCCGCGGACAGGGAAAGGCAAGGCCCGCCCGGCTCCCGTCAGTCGGCATGAGAGGGGCTTCCCCCACGCCGATCGCAATGGGCCGCTCTGCCACGGCTCCGCAACCTACGGGACCGCGCGATCCCGCTCAGATGAGAATAGGTACAGCGCCCGGCGCGGGCGAGTGCATTGTCGCCGCGGACCGAACGCGGTCGGCACCCTCAGCCGTGGCGTCGTGGCAGGCGTACCACCTGGACGAAGAAGTCGTCGATCTGGCGTACCGCGGCGATGAACTGGTCGAGGTCGACCGGCTTGGTGACGTAGGCGTTCGCGTGCAGTTTGTAGCTGCGCAGGATGTCTTCCTCCGCCGCCGACGTGGTGAGTACCACCACCGGGATGTCCTTCAGGTCCGGGTCCGACTTGATCTTCTCCAGAACCTGGCGCCCGTCGTACTTGGGGAGGTTGAGGTCGAGCAGGATGAGATCGGGGCGCGGGACCCCTATGTGCTCGCCGCGCTGGTAGAGAAAGTCGAGCGCTTCCTCTCCGTCCCTGGCCACGTGCAGCTTGTTGCGGATCTTGTTGTCCTCGAACGCCTCGCGCGTCATCAGCTCGTCGCCCGCGTCGTCCTCCACGAGGAGCACGTCGATCGGCGTGGCGGAAGGGGTGGTCATGTCAGGGCCTTTTCCTCGGTGCGGGGTGCGGTGTCACCTGTGGTGTCCTGCGCGGTGTCGGCGTCGGTGTCGGTGTCGGTGTCGGTGTCGGTGTCGGTGTCGGACGGCAGGGTGAAACAGATACGCGTCCCCCCGTCGTAGCCGCCGTCGATCCAGATGTGGCCGCCGTGGTGCTCGACGATCTTCTTGCACAGTGCCAGGCCGATGCCGGTGCCCCCGTAGGCGTCGCGGCCGTGCAGTCGCTGGAAGATCACGAAGACCTTCTCCGCGAACTCCTCCGGGATACCGATGCCGTTGTCGGTGACGCAGAAGTTCCAGGCACCGGAGCTCTCGTCCTCCTCGCAGGTGATCTGGATCCGCGGGGTGCGCTCGGGGTGGTGGAACTTGACGGCGTTGCCGACGAGGTTCTGCCAGAGCATCGTGAGGAGCGTCGGGTCGCCGACGATCTCGGGCAGTTTCCCGGGACGTTCGACGAGCGCGCCGGTGTCCCGGACGGAGGTGTCCAGGTTGGCCAGCGCCTTGGTGAGGGCCTGGTCGAGGTCGACGGGCACCCGGGCGTCGTTGAGGCGCCCGACGCGGGAGAAGGTGAGCAGGTCGTTGATGAGGACCTGCATGCGCTTCGCGCCGTCGACCGCGAAGTCGATGTACTGCTTGGCGCGGTCGTCGAGCGCCTCTCCGTACCGCTTCTCCAGGAGCTGGCAGAAAGAGGCGACCTTGCGCAGGGGCTCCTGCAGGTCGTGGGAGGCGACGTAGGCGAACTGCTCCAGTTCGGCGTTGGAGCGGCGGAGTTCGACGGCCTGGGCGTCCAGCTCGGCCGTCTGCTGTGTCAGCACGTCCCGCTGGCGGCGTGAGGCTTCCAGTTCCTCCACGATCTGCTGCCGCATGCCCTCCACGTCCGCTGCCACCGCCCTGAGGTCCGCAGGACCGTCGACCGTGATGACGTGGTCGAAATCGCCGCGCGCCACCTGACGCGACGAGACACGCAGCGCCTCCAGGGGGCGGGCCACCAGTGTGCGCACCAGGAACGCCAGGGCGACCCCGGCAAGGACGAAGACCGCCACCATGGCTCCGAGGATCACGGTGCGCACCGTGCGGGTGCTGTCCAATTCGTCCTTGCCGTCCTCGACGGCCCGGGACAGGTCGGCGTTCTGCGCGGACCACACCGTGCGGATCCGGTCGAAGACCTCCTTGCCGCGCCCTGCGTTCGTCGCGGCGACCGCGCGTGGCTCACCGGGCGTGACCTCGGACAGCAGCGGTTCGGCGTACGCACGCCGCCAGTCCGCTGCCTGCCGCTGGACCGCCTCGAGGTCCGCCATCAGCCGGGGCCGGTCCCCGATGAGGTCGCGCAGCCGAGCGGCAGCGCGGGCCTCGTCCCGTTTGCCCTGGGTGTAGGGATCAAGGAACTGCCGGTCGGCGGTGATGGCATAGCCCCGAACGCCGGTCTCCTGGTTCACCAGAGCAGCCTGCAGTCGGTACGCCTGCGTCCGGGCCGGCTGGAGGCGATCGACCAGGTGGTCGGTCACGTCCGCGGTCTGCCCCAGCAGGCGGGCGCCGACCACCGTGCCGGCCACCACCAGGAGCACCATCAGAGCAAGGACCAGCTGGAACCAGCCCTTTACCGTCAGACGACGGCCGATCCATGCCCTGCTCGTCGTCTCAGCCACGGCGTTGTTCTCCGATGCTGTTCTTGTGGCGGCTCCCGACCACAGCTTCCGTCCGCCCGTCACCGTCTCTGTTCCCGTCTCCTGCGTTCCCGTCTCCGTTTCCGTGCCAGTGCAGGTGCACCACGGCCACGTCGTCGGCCAGGCCGCCCTGCGCCTCGGCGAGGTCCTCGGCCCGCTGGATCAGCGTGTCGACGAATTCCTCCGGTGCCAGCACGGCCAGCTCCCGCGCGAGGCCGAGCAGTCCCGCTTCGCCAAGCCGCTCGCGGCCGTACCCGACGTGCCCTTCGAAGAGGCCGTCGGTGAACAGCACCAGTGCCGAGCCCTCGGGAAGGGGCAGTTCCTCGACCGGCCAGAGCAGCACGCCGGGCGCGACGCCCAGGGCCGGTCCGCCGGCCACCTCCACCCACTCGACGCCGCCGTCCGCGGTGCGCAGCAGCATCCCGGGATGGCCGGCGCGCGTCACCCGCGCGTGCTGTTCCCCCGCCGGGACGGAGAGACTCGTCAGCGTGGCGAAGACGTACGGCTTCACCCGCTCCGCCAGCATGATCTCCTCGAGCCGACCCACCTGTTCGGGGCCGGTGACGCCGCTGAGCACCAGCGTGCGCCAGGCGATGCGCAACGCCACACCGAGGGCCGCCTCGTCGGGCCCATGGCCGGATACATCCCCTATGAGCGCGTGCACGGTGCCGTCCGTGCTCTGGACGATGTCGTAGAAGTCGCCGCCGAGCAGGGCTCGCGCGCGGCCGGGCCGGTAGCGGGCCACGACGTCGACGCCCGCACTCCTCAGCAGCGGCCTGGGCAGCAGCCCCCGCTCCAGCCTGGCGTTCTCCTGTGCCTGCATCTGGCTGGCCTGCAGGGCGACGGCGGCCTGCTCGGCCTGCTTGCGCTGGACCGCGTAGCGCACGGCCCGGCCGAACAGCTCCGGTTCGACGCGGCCCTTGACGAGGTAGTCCTGGGCCCCCGCGGCCACGGCGGCGAGGCCGGTCTCCTCCTCGGCGAGGCCCGTGAGCACGACCACCGCGACCTGATCGGCCTGGGACTGGATCATGGAGACGGCTTCAAGACCTTGAGCATCCGGCAGATGCAGGTCGAGCAGCACGCAGTCCGGCATCTCGAAGGCCAGCGCCTCACGCGCCTCGGACATGGAGCGCACCCACTGCAGACGCATCTTCAAAGCGCTGTCGGCGACGAGCTCCTCGACCAGGAGCGCATCGCCGGGGTCGTCCTCGACCAGAAGCACCGACGGCTGCGACACCTGCGGGGGCGCTACGGTGTCGCTCTCGGCGGTTGAACGCATGCCTGAAGTCCACGGCTGTGACGCCACCGCCAGCTCCCGCCTTCCCCACCCAGTAAATCCGCCTGGCTGTGCGGCCATTGCCGACGCCAACCACTACGGGTCTCCGGATCTTCGCACAATGCACACACTGCTCGGTAGCGAACCCGCATGCCGCAGGGCGTATCCGGCGGTGGGAATACCCCGGCCATCGTCACTGACGCACCGTCACCGGCCCATCCGTCACTGACCCACCCTGCCGTCGATGCACTCGCGCAACAGGTCGGCCTGCCCGCAGTGACGGGCGTACTCCTCGATCCTGTGCACCATGAGCTCCCGGACGGCGAACCCGTCCTCCCCCAGACGCTCGCCCAGATCCGGATGCTCGGCCAGCGCGGCATCCGTCGCTGCCTGCTCGCGCGCCAGATCGGCGTATGCGGCGTCGACCTGGGCCTGCTCGCCGACGGCTCCGTCGAAGTCCGCGTCGCGCTTGCCGTACAGCTTCGTCAGCGGTTCTCCGTCGCTGATCCAGTTGCGCCAGTCCCGCTCCACCTCGGCGAGGTGCCGGAGCAGGCCGAGCAGCGACATCGTCGACGGCGGAACCGACCGCCGGGCCAGCTGCTCGGCATCCAGGCCGTCGCACTTCATCCGCAGGGTCATGCGGTAGTTCGTCAGGAAGTCTTCCAGCGTGGCCAGCTCACCGTCCGGACTGACTCCGTCGCTGTTGCGGGGGTCGTCGTCCGGGTCGGCCCACATGTCGGGGTAGGTGGTTGCCCGGCTCCACCGTTCAGGTTCGTCGCTCATGCGCGCCATGGTCGCCCGCGAGGAGCGGGCACGCTACTGACTTTCGCGGGCTCGGGGCGCCGGGCCCTTACTTGCCGTACTGCTCGATCTGGATGAGGTTGCCGCAGGTGTCGTCGAGGACCGCGGTGGTGACCGGGCCCATCTCCAGCGGCTCCTGGGTGAAGAACACCCCGAGCTCACGCAGCCGCTCGAACTCCGCCGCGACGTCGTCCACGGCGAAGGCGGTGGCCGGGATGCCGTCCTCGACCAGGGCCGTCTTGTACGGCTGCACAGCGGGGTGGCCGGAGGGCTCGAGGAGCAGCTCGGTCCCGTCGGGATCTTCCGGTGAGACCACGGTCAGCCACCGGTCCCCCTCCTCGCTGACCGCGACGTCGTGCTTCTTCACGAAGCCGAGGATGTCGGTGTAGAAGCGCGCGGCCTTTTCCTGGTCATCGACAAAGACGCTGGTCAGGTGGATTCTCATGGGCTGCTCTCCGGTGCGTCGGGCTTGAGCCATCGGGTCACGATGACCTCAAGAGGTTCGGTGTTCAGGTCGTGGAACTTGTAGCGGCCCTGGCGCCTCGAATGGACCAGGCCCGCGGATTCCAGTACGGCCAGGTGCTGGCTGACCGCCTGACGGGACAGCCCCAGGCCGTACTTGTTCATCAGCCGGGCGCATATCTCGAACAGGGTCTGACCGTCCCGTTCCACCAGCTCATCGAGGATGTGCCGACGGGTGGGATCGGCGAGAGCCTTGAAAACATCCTCCGCCATGACCCCCACCATAGGCAAGTCACGACTTACCTATCAAGTCGGAGCGGCACTGCGCCGAGGTACGCGGCGCCCAGCCCCGCCGTGCCGTACCGCGCCGTCAGCGCCAGTCGGGAGCGCCCGAGACGGGTGCCAGGAGGCTTTCGATCTTCCTCTGGATCTCGCGCATGACGGACACGACGCGACTCTGATGTGCGTCGCTGAGCCGGGCCACGGGCACCGAGCAGCTGATGGCGTCGACGGCGGGCGCGTCGTACCGCAGGGCGAAGCCGAAGCCCGCGATACCGCTCACCGTCTCCTCGCGGTCGATGGCGTAGCCGCGCACGCGCACCCGCCCGAGGTCGGCGAGAAGCGCCGCCCGGTCGGTGTGCGTGCTCCGCGTGAAGGCAGTCAATGGGCCTTCGGGGAGCGGGAGTTCGCCATCCGGGCGCTCGGCGAGCAGCGCCTTTCCGAGGGCGCCGGCGTGCGCGGGGACGCGGCGGCCCACCCGGCTGATGGTGCGCAGGTACTCGTGGGACTCACGGGTCGCCAGATACACGACGTGCGGGCCGTCGAGCCGCGCCAGGTGGATCGTCTCCCCCAGGGCGTCCGAGGCCTCGTCAAGGTACGGGCGGATGGCGCGCACCCGTTCGTCGCCGTCGAGATAACTCGTGCCGGTGAGCAGCGTGCGGATCCCGATGCCGTAGAGCGATCCGGTGGTGTCCGTGCGCACCCAGCCGCAGTCGATCAAGGTCCGCAGCAGTTGGTACATGCTGCTGCGCGGCACGCCCAACTCCTCGGCGAGTTCGTCGAGGCGGGCCGGCCGGTCGGCGCGCTCGGCGAGCAGTTCGAGGAGCGCGACGGTGCGCAGCGCCGACTTCACCCCGCGAACACCCGGGCCGGGCCCGCGCTCCGTTCCGCTCTCCGCCATCCGCCCATCGTAGATCGGCGGCGCCTGCCCATTGACCCCGATCGTTCATGACTCTAGCCTCCATTCTCATACGTGGACGCCATCTGCATATAGAGATGAGTTTCGTGAACAAGCCCAGCACGAACGAGCCCGGCACGAACAAGCCCGGCACGAACAAGCCCGGTACGAAGCCCGATACACAGCCCGAGGATGTTGCCCGGCGACTGCGGGAGGGCATGGCGCGCGGCGTGCTCTCCTTCCCGCTCACGAGCATGGCGAGCGACGGCAGCCTGGACGTGGAGTCCTACCGTTCTTACCTGACCGCCCAGTTGGAGACCCGGCCCGGCGCCGTGTTCCCCGCCTGCGGGACCGGCGAGTTCTTCTCGCTCGACGAGGAGGAGTACCGCGCCGTCATCCGGGTCACGGTCGAGGTCGCCGACGGCCGACTCCCGGTGGTCGCGGGCACCGGATACGGCTGGGCCCAATCGCTGCGGTTCGCCCGGATCGCGGAGGAGGAGGGCGCGGACGCCCTGTTGGTGATGCCCCACTACCTGGTCGAGGCGCCGCAGGACGGTCTGGTGGAGCAACTGCGCCGCATCGCCGCCGGCACCGGGCTGCCCCTCATCGCCTACCAGCGCGGGCAAGTCACCTTCAACGCCGGAGCCGTGCGCCGGATCGCCGGGATACCCACCGTCATCGGTCTCAAGGACGGGCACAGCGACCTCGATCGGCTGCAGCGCCTCACCCTCGCCGCCCCCGACGACTTCCTCTTCTTCAACGGCGCCGCCACCGCGGAGATCCAGGCCCGCGCCTACGCCACCGTAGGCGTCCCGGCCTACTCCTCAGCCGTCCACGCCTTCGCCCCCGAGATCGCCGACGCCTTCTTCACCGCGCTGCGGGAGCAGGACGACACGGCGATGGACCGGCTGCTGCGGGAGTTCTATGTCCCGCTGGTCGAGCTGCGCGACCGGGCGCCGGGGTACGCCGTCTCGCTGGTCAAGGCCGCCGCACGGCTGCGCGGCCTCCCGGTCGGCCCGGTGCGCGCGCCCCTCACCGACCTCAGCCCGGACGACCTCGCCGATCTGGAGAAGGTCCTTGACGCCGGTCTTGATCTGGTCTCGGCCGCGCGGCACAGAGCCTGATCCGCCTCACCGTCCTGCCCATCCGCTCTGACCGTCCCGCCCATTCGCTCTCTACAGCCCCACACCGCCGTCCGAGGCGACTTGATCCACAGTTCAAAGGGGAACTGAAATGCCGCTCGTCGTAGTCGGGGTCAGCGTCTTGATCCTGCTGTTCCTCATGACCCGGCTGAAACTGAACGGTTTTGCCGCCCTCCTGTTCGTGGCGGTCGGCGTCGCGCTGGTGCAGGGAATTCCGGTGGCCACCATCCCGGACGTCCTCTCGGAGGGCATCGGCGGCCAGATCGGCGACACGATGCTGGTCATCGGACTCGGCGCCATGGTCGGCCGCGTCATGGGTGACTCCGGTGCCGCACAACGCATCGCCAACAAGATGCTCGACGCGTTCGGACCGCGGTGGGTCCAAGTGGCCATGGTGGTCACGTCCATGCTCATCGGCGTGACCATGTTCTACGAGGTCGCCTTCATCATCATCGTGCCCATCGCGTTCACCCTCGTACGCGTCACGGGGGCGAAGCTGCTGTGGATCGGGCTTCCGATGTCCATCACGCTCTCCACGATGCACAGCTTCCTGCCGCCGCATCCCGGCCCCACCGCCGTGGCCGCGACGTTCCACGCCTCCGTCGGTCTGACGCTGGTCTACGGCCTGTTCATCGCGGTACCCGCCGGTGCGCTGATCGCCCTCGTGTGGCCGCGGCTTCCGTTCATCAAGGCGATGAACCCCTCGATTCCCAAGGGCCTCGTCAGCGAGCGCGAGTTCACCGACGAGGAGATGCCAGGACTCGGCTGGTCCCTGACCGTGGCGCTCTTCCCCGTCGTACTGATCGCCGGTGCCTCGGTGACCGAGATGGCCGCCTCCGGCGAGAGCCCGTTCCTTCACTTCATCACGTTCATCGGCTCGGCACCGATCGCGCTGCTCCTCACCCTTCTTCTGGCCATCTGGGCGTTCGGGCCACGCATCGGCCGCAGCCTGGCCGACGTCAGCGCTTCCTGTACGTCGGCGGCGCAGGCCATGGCCATGATCCTTCTGGTGATCGGAGCGGGCGGCGCGTTCAAGAACGTCCTGGTCGAAGGAGGCATCTCCGACCACATCAAGGACACCACCCACGGCTGGTCCATCTCGCCGCTCATCCTCGCGTGGCTCATCGCGGTGATCCTCCGCATAGCCCTCGGCTCCGCCACCGTCGCGGTCGTCACCGCCTCCGGCGTGGTGCTGCCGCTCCTGGCGGGCAGCGGCGTACACGCCGAGATGCTCGTGCTCGCCGTCTCCTGCGGATCGATCGCCTTCTCGCACGTCAACGACCCAGGATTCTGGCTGTTCAAGGAGTACTTCAACCTCTCGGTCATCGAAGCGATCAAGGTCCGCACCACCTATACGACGGTGCTCGCGATCCTCGGCCTCGGCGGCGTCCTCGCGGTGGAGTGGGCCCTGGACGTCCTCAGCCTCTGAACCGCCGCCCGGCACCGCCCCGCCCTCCCCGTATCCCACACCTGAGGAACCTTTGATCATGAACAGGCAGCCGACCGTCACCGCGTTCAGCGTCTACCCGGTCGCAGGCCGGGACTGCATGGAGCTGAACCTCTCCGGCGCACACGGCCCCTACTTCACCCGCAACATCGTGGTCCTGAAGGACTCCGAAGGCCGCACGGGCCTGGGCGAAGTGCCGGGCGGCGAGAAGATCACCCAGACCCTGCGCGACGCCGAGTCGCTCGTCGTCGGCGCCCGCGTCGGTGACTACAAGCGCGTCCTGCGCGAGATCGGCGAGCGTTTCGCCGACCGTGACGCCGGTGGGCGGGGCGCGCAGACCTTCGACCTGCGCACCGCGGTCCACGCCGTCACCGCCGTCGAGTCCGCGCTGCTCGACCTCCTGGGCCAGCACCTGGGGGTGCCCGTCGCGGCGCTGCTCGGCGACGGGCAGCAGCGCGACTCCGTCCGCGTCCTCGGCTACCTCTTCTACGTCGGCGACCCCGACCGCACCGACCTGGAGTACGTCCGCGAGCCCGAATCGCCCGTCGACTGGCACCGCATCCGGCACGAGGAGGCCCTGTCCCCCGATGCGATCGTCCGGCAGGCCGAAGCCGCCTACGACCGCTATGGATTCCGGGACTTCAAGCTCAAGGGCGGGGTCCTGGAGGGCGCCGATGAGGTCGCTGCCGTACGCGCCCTGAAGGACCGCTTCCCCCAGGCCCGGATCACCCTCGACCCCAACGGCGCATGGTCGCTGCGCGAGGCGATCGAGCTGTGCGCGCCCCTGACCGGCACCCTCGCCTACGCCGAGGACCCCTGCGGCGCCGAGGGCGGCTACTCGGGTCGCGAGGTCCTGGCCGAGTTCCGCCGCGCCACGGGACTGCCGACCGCCACCAACATGGTCGCCACCGACTGGCGGCAGCTGACCCACGCCCTGGCCCTGCAGTCCGTCTCCATCCCCCTGGCCGACCCGCACTTCTGGACCATGCAGGGCTCCGTGCGCGTGGCGCAGCTGTGCAACGCGATGGGGCTCACCTGGGGATGCCACTCCAACAACCACTTCGACATCTCCCTGGCCATGGTCACCCACTGCGGGGCCGCGGCCCCGGGCGACTACAACGCCCTGGACACCCACTGGATCTGGCAGGAGGGCCTGGAGCGCCTCACCACCGCCCCGCCCCGCATCGTCGACGGGGAGATCGCCGTACCCGACGCTCCCGGCCTCGGCATCGAGCTCGACATGGACCGTCTGCTCGCGGCCCACGACCTCTACCAGCAGAAGGCGTTGGGCGCACGCGACGACGCCACCGGCATGCGCTACCTCATCCCCGACTGGCAGTTCGACAACAAGCGGCCCTGCCTGGTGCGGTGAGACGCGTGCCATCGGTTCCGTCGTCGGTCCCGGCCCTAGGACGCCCCACGAGGCTTCTCGATGAGGGCCTGGACCCCGTCCAGGAACCGCTCGAGCCCGAACTCGAAGAGCGTTCCGAGCTCCAGACCGAAGTCGTCGTCGCCGAAGAGCGTGGAGAGGACCGGATAGGCCCCTGCGGTCTGGATGGCGTCCATACGCGGCTCGTTGGACGCCATCCATTCCTCGGGGGTCATACCGGTGTCCTGCCGCGCCTGGGACTCCAGCTCGATGGCCAGCGCGACGCCCTGGGCATACCCGAGTACGGCGAGGTGGACATGGATCATCTGGTACGGCGTGAGCCCCACTCCGCGCAGGGCGGTCAAGGCCCGCTCCGTGTACCGCATCGCATGGGGTGAGGCCATCGGCCGGGTGAGACCGGCCATGGCCCGCCCCAGCCAAGGGTGACGCTCGTACAGACCCCACAACCACCGCGCCTCCTGCGCGAGTTGGGCACGCCAGCCGCGCGGTCGGGGCCCCGGCGGCTCCTCGCTGAACACCGCCTCCGACATCAGGCGTACGAGTTCGCCCTTGCTCGGAACATGCCGGTACAGGGCCATGGTGGAGGTGCCGAACTCGGCCGCGACGCGGCGCATGGACAGCGCCGCGAGCCCCTCCGCGTCGGCGAACGTGATCGCGGTGCGGATGATGCGCTCACGGGTCAGGCCCTGGCCCGGAGCCGCACGGCGTTCCCGTCCCGGCTCCGCGACCACCGTGCCGACGCCGGGCACGGCGCGCACCAGACCCTCCTGGTTCAGTGCGGCGAGCGCCTTCGTCGCCGTCGCCATCGCGACACCCCACTCCTGGGTGATGTTCCGGGTGGAGGGCACGCGGTCGCCCGGAGCGAGGTCGCCGGAGTCGATCCGGTGACGGATGTCCCCCGCGATACGGAGATAGGGCGGTTCGGCAGCCATGGCCGCACTGTACTAGTGCACTTGGTACGCAGTCTCCCAGCCCAGAAGCGACGGTGGGCGAAGTGCACTAGGTCATTGTTTGCGGCGTACGCGCAGACCCGATTCCGTGGCGGCCATGGAGAACACACCCCACCCCCGCGCGGGCCGCAAGGAATGGTCCGCCCTCATCGTCCTGATGCTGCCCCTGCTGCTTGTCTCGATGGACGTCTCGGTCCTCTACTTCGCGATTCCCTACATCAGCCAGGACCTGGAGCCGAGCGCCACGCAGCAGCTGTGGATCCTCGACATGTACGGCTTCGTCCTCGCGGGTCTGCTCATCACCATGGGCGCCATCGGTGACCGGATCGGCCGACGCGTCCTGGTGCTCGTGGGCGCCACGGTCTTCGGTGCGGCCTCGGTCGCCGCCGCGTACGCGCACTCGGCCGAACTCCTCATCGCCGTAAGGGCGTTGCTGGGCCTCGGCGGCGCCGCCCTGATGCCCTCGACGCTCGCCCTCATCCGCAACCTCTTCCGCGACGAGAAGCAGCGCGGCAAGGCCGTGACCGTATGGACGGCCGTCATGACCGCGGGCATCTCCCTGGGCCCGGTGGTCAGCGGTCTGCTCCTCGAGCACTTCTGGTGGGGTTCCGTCTTCCTGATCAATCTGCCCGCGATGGTGCTGCTGCTCATCCTGGTCCCGTTCCTGGTACCGGAGTTCAAGGTGCCGAAGCAGGGCCGCTTCGACCTGCTGAGCGCCGCGCTCTCCCTCACCTCCCTGCTCCCGGTCATCTACGGCATCAAGGAACTGGCCCAGCACGGCTACGAGCCGCTGCCCGCCCTCGGCATCACCTCGGGTCTTGTGCTCGGCTACGTTTTCGTACGCCGTCAGAAGCAGCTGACGCGCCCCATGATCGACCTCGGCCTCCTTGGCCGGCGCACCTTCGGCGGCCCGGTGGTCACCAATCTCCTCGCGATGTTCGCCACGGTGGGCATGGCCGTCTTCCTCACGCAGTATCTGCAGTCCGTCCTCGGGATGGGCCCGTTCGAGGCCGCTCTGTGGAGCCTGGTGCCGGGAGCAAGTGTGGTCGTCATGGCCCCGGTCGCGGCGGTGCTCGCCCAGCGCGTCGACCGGGCGTACGTCATGGGCGGGGGATTCCTCTTCTCCGCCTGCGGCTTCCTCTGGCTGACCCAGGTGCACACCGACTCGGCCCTCTGGGTCACGCTGGCCGGCGCCTCGGTCTACGCGGGAGGCCTGGTCGCCGCCATGACGCTCGCCAATGAACTCGCCCTCGGAGCCGCCCCGCCGGAGCGTGCGGGCTCGGCGGCGGCCGTCCTTGAGTCGGGCCAGGAACTGGGCGGGGCCCTGGGCATGGCGATCCTCGGCTCCATCGGCGCGGCGGTCTACAGCCGCGACATGGCCGACGCCCTGCCGGCCGGGGTTCCGGACGCCGATGCCGTACGCGAAACCCTGGGCGGCGCGACGACGGTGGCCGCGCGACTGCCCTCCGGCACGGCGGACACCGTGCTGACGGCGGCGCGCGATGCCTTCACCCATGGGATGGGCTTCGCCGCGATCGGCGCGGCCGTCGTCATGACCGCAGCCGGCCTCTTCTCCGTCGTCTTGCTGCGCGGAGCCGGTAAGACCACAAATCCGGCCGAGCCACACCCCGAATCCGGTCCCGCGGAGCTCGTCCGGACCACGCACGTGCGCTAGGGCGGCAGGGAGGAACGGGCTCAGGGGGGGGCGAGGGCAGTGGACTCGGCTCTATCGACGCTGGTCAGCGCGGTAAGCACCGGACCTGGCCGCGGGCCGCGCGACAGGGCTTCGTAAGATCTCGGGTGAGTACGCGGACGCCCCGACCCCGGGCCGCCGACGCTGCCCGCGCCCCCTGCCGACCGCACGGGCGGCCGCGGCGACTCCTGCCCTCTGTCACCCCGCCGTCCGGGTTCCCCGTCGGCTGAAGTCCGGAACGTCCTTCTCTTGAGCACCGACGAAATCATCGAGGCGCCGCCCGCGCCTGCCCGGCCGCGCCCCCATATACGCACGCGTCCCCGCATCCTGCCCCGCCTCGTGGGCCGCGCCCCCGCGCCGCCTCCCGCGGGCACCGCCCTGCACAACATCGCTGCCGTCACCGCCGTGCTCCTCGCGCTGGTCGCTGTCGGATCCGTGGTCCATGAGCCGGTCCTCATACCCCCGCTGGCGGCATCCGCCGCGATCGTGCACAGCGTCCCCCGCCTGCCGCTGGCCCAGCCGCGCAGCGTGATCGCGGGCCATCTGCTCTGCGCCGGCATCGGGTACGCGACCCTCGGCGCCCTGGGCAACGCCCCCTGGGCGGCTGCGCTCGCCGCGGGCATCGGCCTGGCCGTCATGACCGCGGCGCGCACCCCGCACTCACCGGCCTGCGCCACTGCCGTCGTCATCGTCCTGCACCACCCCCGGCCCGCCACCTTCGTGCCTCTGCTCGCCGGCGCGGTCATCGTGATCGTCCTCGCGGGCTGGGTCTCCTCGTACGCCCGTCCCGGCGCGCCCCGCTATCCCGCGTACTGGTGGTGATCAGTTGTGATGTCCTTGGCGTGACGGCATACGAGCCTGACGGCATACGAGAAGGGTCACGGGATGGCAGCGGCGAAGACAGTGACGTTCCCCTCCGGTGTGAGCGTGCCCGCCCTGGGCCAGGGCACCTGGCGCATGGGCGACGATCCCTCGCGCCGCACCGAGGAGCTCGCCTCCCTCCGCAGGGGCCTGGACCTGGGCATGACGCTGATCGACACGGCGGAGATGTACGGGAGCGGCGCTTCGGAGGAACTGGTCGGCGAGGCGATCCGCGGGCACCGCGACGAGGTGTTCCTGGTGAGCAAGGTGTTGCCCTCGAACGCCGACGCCCGCGGCACCGTCGACGCCTGTCAGGCGAGCCTGCGCCGCCTCGGCACCGACCGGATCGACCTGTATCTGCTGCACTGGCGGGGCGGTGTGCCGCTCGCCGAGACCGTCGAGGCTCTCGAAGGTCTGGTGAGCCGCGGCAGCGTCGGCGCCTGGGGTGTGAGCAACCTCGCCGTGGACGACCTGGCGGAACTCCCCCAAGGCGCCCTCCCGCAGACGGACCAGGTGCTCTACAACCTCACCCGCCGCGGCCCCGAGTACGACCTGTTCCCCTGGTGCCGCGAACGCTCGATCCCTCTGATGGCTTACTCCCCGCTGGAACAGGGGCGGCTGCTCGGCCATCAGGCCCTGGAGTCGGTGGCGTCGGCGCACGGATGCACCCCTCTTCAGGTGGCGCTCGCCTGGGTGCTGCGTCACGACGACGTCATCGCCATTCCCAAGGCCTCCACCGCGGCGCACGTGGAGGAGAACCACGCGGCCCTCGACGTCGACCTCACCACCGAGGACCTCGAAGCACTGGATGCCGCGTTCCCCGCGCCGATCCGCAAGGAGCCTCTGGAGATCCTCTGAAGGGCTCCTGACGGGCTCCGCCCGAGAGATCCATCCGAGGGATCCGACCGCGAATGGACGTGTGCGCTCCGCATGTCCGGGCACTCGTACGGTCGCTGCGCATGCTTCCCCGCGCATGTCGCTCTAGGGTGAATCCCGGGGCCCGCAACGCCCGGAGCCATAAGCTTCGGGCCCTACAGGAGGCACTACATGCTCCTCGCCGCAAGCGGAACCTCGTCGCTGATGCTGATCATCGGCGTGGTGATCGTCGCCGTACTGCTCGCCCTCTTCTACTTCGGACGGCGACAGGCCGCCCGACGCCCCGACCCGCCACAGGAGCCCCAGCCGCGCGCGGATTCCTGGGAAGAGCCCGATCAGGAGCCTCCCAAGTCGCGCTAGGCGTTCCGAGGAGGAATGGCATGCCCATCGCCACGGTCGATCCCGCCACAGGTGAGACGCTCAAGACCTTCGAGTCGCTCAAGGACACGGAGGTCGAGCGCCGCCTTGCGGTCGCCCACACCACGTTCGGCCAGTACCGCACCAGCACTTTCACCGAGCGGGCCCGGCTCATGAACCGGGCCGCCGACCTGCTGGAGAAGGACAACGCGACCATCGCCCGGACAATGACCACGGAGATGGGCAAGCCCATCAAGGCGGCCAAGGCCGAAGCGGCCAAGTGCGTCAAGGCCATGCGCTGGTATGCCGGGCGGGCAGAGGAGCTGCTCGCGGACGAGCACCCCGCGCAGGCCGACGTGGAGGATTCCGGGGCGACCCGGGCGATCGTCCGTTACCGCCCGCTGGGCGTCGTGCTCGCCGTGATGCCGTGGAACTTCCCGCTCTGGCAGGTCGTGCGGTTCGCGGCCCCCGCCCTCATGGCGGGCAACGTCGGTCTGCTCAAGCACGCGTCGAACGTGCCCCAGACCGCCCTCTACCTGGAGGACCTCTTCCGTCGCGCCGGGTTCCCCGAGGGCTGCTTCCAGACGCTCCTTGTCGGCTCGGGCGCCGTCGAGGGCATCCTGCGCGACGAGCGGGTGGTCGCGGCGACCCTCACCGGCAGCGAACCCGCGGGGCGCTCGGTGGCATCCACCGCAGGCGACGAGATCAAGAAGACCGTCCTCGAACTGGGCGGCAGCGACCCCTACCTCGTGCTGCCGAGCGCCGACATCGAACGTGCCGCTGCGACCGCGGTGACCGCCCGGGTGCAGAACAACGGGCAGTCCTGCATCGCCGCCAAGCGATTCATCGTGCACGCCGACGTCTATGACGCCTTCCGTGACCGATTCGTCGCGGGTATGCGGGAGTTGACCGTGGGCGATCCGGCGAGCGAGGACACCGACGTCGGCCCGCTCTCCACCGAGCAGGGCCGCAGCGATCTGGAGGAACTCGTCGACGACGCGCTCGCCCGCGGCGCATCCGCGCTGTGCGGCGGGCAGCGCCCCAAGGAGCAGGAGCGGGGCTGGTACTACTCCCCCACCGTCCTGGCCGACGTGACCCCGCAGATGCGCATCCACAAGGAGGAGGCGTTCGGCCCGGTGGCCACGCTCTATCGCGTGGCGGACCTGGACGAGGCCGTCACCCTGGCCAACGACTCGCCGTTCGGGCTCAGCTCGAATGTGTGGACGCGCGACGACGCCGACATCGAACGCTGCGTACGGGACCTGCAGGCGGGCGGCGTCTTCTTCAACGGCATGACCGCATCGCACCCTGGCCTGCCCTTCGGCGGCGTCAAGCGCTCGGGCTACGGACGGGAGCTGGCGGGACACGGCATCCGCGAGTTCTGCAACGCCACGACGGTCTGGTACGGCCCGTCCGACCCGGCCACCAAGGGCTGACAGACACCAAGGGCTGACAGAAAAGGGGGCCACCCCCTCGGTGGCCCCCCTCAGCGCGCCTTCAGCGGCCCGGGAGCGGTGGCTCCCCGTGCTCGGCGCCCGTCAGGCGCAACTGCATCTGCACCTCCTGGTCACCGGATTCCGTGCCGGTGGTCGAGACGACGAAGGCCGATTCGAGCGTGTTGCGCAGCTGGTCCACCGCCACCGGGCTGCCCTGCAGGTCGGCGGTGACCGAACCCGCGAGAAGCACGCCCCGGATGGGCCCCGGGCTGCCCGATGCGAGGAATCCACCGGTCCAGACGACGGGGCCGGGCTGGTCCGTCCGGTGCGGCGCGTCCTCGCCGCGGTCGGAGGGGAAGTGGGTGCGCAGCACGCCGAAGACGGCGTCCGCGTCGGCCGCCGAGCACTCGCCGAGGACCACTTGCACCAGGTCGGGCGAGTCGGACTGCGCGATGGGGGCAGCCGGGTCGGGTGTGTCGTTCACGCTGTTCTCCAGTGGGGTCGCGGGTACCTGACGTGTGATCACGGGTACCCGATGTGAGGGCAGGTATCTACGGGCTCAGAGGTCGCGCAGGGCGGGAAGGAGCTTCTTCTCGGCCCAGTCGATGAAGGGGCGTTGGTGCTCGCCGCCCACCTGGACGAGGGCGACTTCCGTGAAGCCCGCCTCGGCATAGGGACGTACGGCGTCGACGAACGCGTCGACATCGTCGCCGCACGGGATCTGGGCCGCGACGTCCTGCTCGGTGACGAACTGCGTGGCGCCCGCGAAACCGGAAGGTCCGGGCAGCTCGGAATTGACGGGCCAGCCGCCGGCGAACCAGCGGAACTGGTCGTGCGCGCGGGCGACTGCAGCGTCCTTGTCGGTGTCGTAGCAGACGGGCAGCTGGCCGACGCGGGGCTTGCCGCTGCCGCCGTGCCGGTCGAAGGATTCGATCAGGTCGGCCTTGGGCTCGGTCGCGATGACCAGGTCGGCCAGACGCCCGGCAAGGGCGCAGGACCGGCCGCCGGAGACCGCCACTCCAATGGGGGGCAGCTCGTCGGGCAGGTCCCACAGACGGGCGTTCGCCACATCGAAGTGGGTGCCCTGGTGGTTGACGTTGTCGCCCGTGAACAGCGCGCGGATGACCTCGATCGCTTCCTCGAGCATCTCCAGGCGGACCTGCGGTGACGGCCAGCCCGCGCCGACCACGTGCTCGTTGAGGCTCTCGCCCGAGCCGAGGCCGAGCCTGAAGCGCCCCTCGGAGAGCAACTGCATCGTCGCGGCCTTCTGCGCCACCACGGCGGGGTGGTAACGCACCGTCGGGCAGGTCACGTACGTCATGAGCGGGATCCGCGAGGTCGCCTGCGCCGCCGCGCCGAGCACGCTCCACGCGTAGGGCGCGTGCCCCTGCGAGTCGAGCCAGGGGAAGTAGTGGTCGGACGTGACGGAGAAGTCGAACCCGGCCCGCTCCGCCGCGACCAGATCGTCGACGAGGGCACGGGGGCCCGCCTGCTCGGTCATCATCGTGTAGCCGATTTGCACCATATTTGTACGCTTTGCCGATATGCTCCCGCTGAAACATCACCGTCAGCGGCTGTATGAGGCTGCTGCCCACGCCTCACGGGACTACTCGGGTCCCCTCCGCCCCTACTTCTCCGCCCCTACTTCCAGTCGTACGCGTACGCGGCGACCCAAGTGATCTCCAGCTGCGCACTGCTGCCGGGCGCCGCTCCCGGGCCTTCGAGGGCACTCTCGTTCTGCAGGACCCAGGACAGCGGCTGGTCGGGCACGCCACGGGTGTCCTCTCCCGTCTCCCGCCCGTCCACGAAGAAGCGCACGCGCCCGGGGGTCCATTCGGTAGACACCGTGTGCCATTGGGTCCACTCGTCGGCGCCGCGGAACGTGCCCTGTTCGCCGCCGCCGCACGGATGGTGGAAGGCGGTGAGGGATCCGGACCAGTTGCCCTCGGGGTGGTCCATCTCGCAGCCGCCTCCGTAGTGCAGCCAGGCCGACTTGTAACCGGGAGCCGGCTTGGTCACCTTGATACGTGCGCTGTACTTGCCGTACTTCATCTGCATGACGGCACGTGGTACGACCGCCGCGGCGTGGACAGGACCGCCGTCGTCGGGCCGCCACATCCGGATACGCATACGGCCGTCGCCATTTTCCGCAGGGCCGACGCTCACGGTGTCCTCCGGGTGGTAGACACCCACGACATCACGGCCCCGGTCGTTGGCCGTGTCGCGCCACCCGGTGGGGTAGGCCCACCAGTTGTCACGGTAGGAGCCCATGAGTCCGTCGCAGTACGCGGCGGACGTGTCGGTGTGATGGTCGCAGTCGCTGAACGCGCCGAGCGGCACCCGGTCGCCGCTGAAGTCCTCGGCGACGACCTGCCAGAACGGCCCGCAGTCACCGCGCGGCAGGTCAGCACCGACGCTGCCGCAGGCGTCGGCCGACTGCGGCGCTCCCCCGGCGCTCGGGATGGACAGCAGGGCGGCAACCAGCGTGGTGCCGAGCGCCGCGAGCACGACCGGTCTGCGCCGTCTCGCCGCCGCGTGTGATCCCATCGCGAACTTCCTTCCTCCCGGCCGCACACGCCCCGGCCGCACACGCCCCACAGGAGTTGTCGGACGCCTCACGCGAAGGGGGCATCCTCGCGGAGCCCGCGCCGTCCCGCCATACCGTCGGCCCCGGTACTGTCGGCCACCGCCGATTCGACCCGCCGAACAGTGAACTGGTGTACGCGTCCGCACTGTTGAGACGTAGGTTGTGCCGTGAACGGTTCACGCCTCGGTGGAAAGACGGACGCTACCCATGACCGACCCCACGACGACGCCCGGATCCGCGGCGCATCAGAAGATCGACACATCGGTGCCGCACTCGGCCCGGATCTGGAACTACTGGCTCGGCGGGAAGGACAACTATCCCGTCGACGAGGAAGCCGGCGACGCCTACAGCGCCGTCTTCCCCGGCATCGTCACTGTCGCCCGCAGCAGCCGTGCCTTCCTGCGGCGCAACATCACCCACCTGGTCACCGAGGCGGGCATCGGGCAGTTCCTGGACATCGGCACCGGCCTGCCGACCGTGGACAACACCCACGAGGTCGCCCAGCGGCTCGATCCCCGCACCCGGATCGTGTACGTCGACCATGACCCGATGGTCCTCGCGCACGCCCGCGCCCTGCTCACCTCCACCCCCGAGGGAGCGACCGCGTACATCGACGCCGATCTGTCCGACCCCGACCGCATCCTGGCGGCCGCGGCCGAGACGCTCGACCTCACCCGCCCCACCGCCCTGATCCTGAGCAACATCCTGGGCCACGTCGCGGACTACGACCAGGCGCGCGCCATCGTCACCCGCCTGATGGAAGGCCTGCCCTCCGGCAGCTACCTCTCCGTCAACGACGGTTCACGGGGCACCGACGCCGACTACGAACAGGCCCAGGACGCCTACAACGAAACCGGCGCCGTGCCGTACTTCCTGCGCCCCGTCGACCAGATCACCGCGTTCTTCGACGGACTGGAACTCCTGGAGCCCGGAGTCGTCTCGGTTCCCTTCTGGCGCCCGGCCCCCGACTCCCCCGCCCCGGAGCCCATCGGGGAACACGGCGGCCTCGCCCGCAAGCCGTGACACCCTCGCCGCGAGGGTGAGCCGATGCGCCGCCTGCGCGCGCCCGGCATGCCGGAATGTGTGTCCTGACTCAGGCTGGTTACGCGATGACACCGCAGACCACGCTTCGACGAGGGAGCAGAGCGCCATGGGGACCGATGTGTTCCGCTCGGAAGTGCCCTTGACGGTGAACGGCACACCGTGCCGCCCCACCGTCGACCACCGTTCGACGCTCCTTGACGTCCTGCGCGAACAGCTGGGTCTCACCGGCGCCAAGAAGGGCTGTGATCACGGACAGTGCGGTGCCTGCACCGTCCTGGTCGACGGGCGCCGCGCGAACAGCTGTCTGCTGCTTGCCGTCGCCCACGAGGGGTGCGACATCACCACCGTCGAGGGGCTGCACGCCGACGACGGCGAGGACCTGCATCCCGTGCAGCGGGCCTTCCTGGAGCGCGACGCCTTCCAGTGCGGCTACTGCACCCCGGGCCAGATCTGTTCGACCGTCGGCGCCCTGGCGGAGGCCGCCGCGGGCAACGCGTCGCACGTGACGGATCCGGACGCTGCCACCGGCGCCCCCGTGGAGCTGACGAGGGATGAGATCCGTGAGCGGCTCAGCGGCAACCTGTGCCGCTGCGGCGCGTACCCCCACATCGTCGAGGCCGTCGAGGACGTGACCCGGTGAAGCCCTTCCGGTACGTACGTGCCTACAGCGTCGAAGAGGCGACCGCGGCCCACGCGGGCCGCCCGAGCTCCCGCTATCTGGGCGGCGGCACCAACCTCGTCGACCTGATGAAGCTGGGCGTGGAACGCCCCGGAAGGCTGATCGACGTCAGCAGGCTGCCTCTGGACGCGGTGGAGGAGCTGCCCGACGGGTCCGTCCGGGCCGGAGCGACGGTGCGCAACAGCGACCTCGCCGCCCATCCGCTGGTGCGCGACCGCTACCCCGTCCTCGCCCAGGCCCTGCTCGCTGGGGCGTCGGGGCAGCTGCGCAATGTGGCCACGACCGGCGGCAACCTGCTCCAGCGCACCCGCTGCCCCTACTTCCAGGATCTGGCCAAGCCGTGCAACAAGCGTGAGCCGGGCAGCGGGTGCGGCGCACGCGACGGCGTCCACCGCGACCACGCGATCCTTGGCCACTCACGGCTCTGCATCGCCACGCACCCCTCCGACATGGCGGTCGCGCTCGCCGCGCTCGACGCCCAGGTGGAGCTGCACGGTGTGCGGGGCCGGCGCACCCTGCCCGTGGCCGAGTTCCACCGGCTGCCGGGCGACCGTCCTGACCTGGACACCGAGATCACACCCGGGGAGCTCATCACCGGTGTGCTGCTCCCGCCCGAGGCCGCGGGGCTGCCCTCCGTCTACCGCAAGGCCCGCGATCGCGCCTCGTACGCCTTCGCGCTTGCCTCGGTGGCCGTGGTCCTCGACGTCGAGGACTCCGTCGTACGCCAGGTGCGCATCGCGTTCGGCGGCCTGGCCCACCGGCCCTGGCGCGCCCGGGAAGCCGAGCGGGCGCTACTGGGCGAACCTCCGAGCGACGAGGCGTTCCTGCGGGCCGTGGACGCCGAACTCTCCACGGCCGAACCGCTGCGGGACAACGCGTTCAAGGTGCGCCTGGCCCGCAATCTCGCGTGCGACGTGCTGCGGCGCCTCGCCGACTCGCCCTCCGCCTCCTGAAACTTGAAGCCCCCGCCTCCAGGGAGAACCCCATGCCGGACACCGTCAGTCCCCTCGGAGCTCCCGCCGAGCGCAGGGAGGGTCCCCAGAAGGTGACCGGGACCGCCCGCTACGCCGCCGAGCACACCCCCGAGGGGTGCGCTTACGCGTGGCCGGTCCCCGCCACCGTGGCGCGCGGCGCGGTCAGCGCCGTCGACGCCACGGCGGCCCTTGAGCTGCCCGGCGTCGTCGAAGTCCTCACCCACCTGAACGCGCCGCGCCTCGAAGAGCCGGACGACGCGACGCTCGCCGTGCTGCAGAACGCGCGTGTTCCGCACCGGGGCTGGTACGTCGCGCTCGTCGTCGCCGAGACTCTGGAGGCGGCACGCGAAGGCGCCGAGGCCGTCAAGGTCACCTACGCCGGGGAACCGCACGACGTCACCCTGAAGGCCGATCACTCCGACGCCTACGTACCGGAGGACGAGGACGGCACATCGGGCGAGCACGTGCGCGGCGACGCGGAGGGCGCGTACGCCTCTGCTCCTGCCCGCGTCGATGTCGCCTACCGGGTGCCGCCGCTGCACAACCACCCCATGGAGCCGCACGCGGCCACGGCCCACTGGCAGGACGGGCACCTGACCGTGCACGACAGCAGCCAGGGCGCCACCACGGTCCGCAATGTCCTGGCCGGTCTGTTCGCGCTGCCCAAGGATCAGATCACGGTGATCTCGGAGCATGTCGGCGGGGGCTTCGGCGCCAAGGGCACGCCACGGCCACACGTCGTGCTCGCCGCCATGGCCGCCCGCATGACCGAAAGGCCCGTCAAACTCGTCCTGCCGCGCCGCCAGCTGGCGGCCGTGGTGGGCCACCGCGCACCGACGCTGCACCGGGTGCGCCTCGGGGCCAAGGAGGACGGCACGCTGACCTCCGTGATCCATGAGGTGACCGCGCACACCTCGCGCGTCAAGGAGTTCGTCGAGACGGCCGCCGCCGCCACGCGCATCATGTATCCCTCGCCGCACGCCCGCACCACCCACCGTGTGGTCCCGCTCGATGTGCCGAGTCCCTCCTGGATGCGGGCACCCGGTGAGGCGCCCGGCATGTACGCCCTGGAGTCGGCGATGGACGAACTCGCCGTGACCCTCGGCATCGACCCCGTCGAGCTGCGGCTGCGCAACGACACCAGTACGGAGCCCGACAGCTCCAAGCCCTTCAGCAGCCGCCACCTGGCCGAGTGCCTGCGCGAGGGCGCCCAGCGCTTCGGCTGGTCCGAGCGCGACCCACGCCCGCGCTCGCGCTCCGAGGGGCCCGTCCTGATCGGCAGCGGGGTCGCAGCGGCGACGTACCCGGTGGTCGTCGCGCCCTCCCAGGCCGCCGCCCACGCCTACCCGGACGGCAGCTTCGTGGTCCGCGTCAATGCCACCGACATCGGCCAGGGCGCGCGCACCGTACTCGCCCAGGTCGCAGCCGACGCGCTCGGCGTCCCGCTTGACTCCGTGCGCACCGACATCGGCAACAGCGACCTTCCGAACGCCTCACTCGCAGGGGGCTCGTCCGGGACGGCCTCCTGGGGCTGGGCCGTCCACGAGGCCTGTACGCGACTGGCCTCTCGCCTGGCGGGACAGCAGGGGCAGCAGCTGCCCCCGGAAGGCGTCGGCGCCACCGCCGACACGGCGGGCAAGGCCGACGCCGACAGCGACTACTCCCGCCACTCCTTCGGCGCGCACTTCGCCGAGGTCGGCGTCGACACGGTCTCCGGCGAGGTCCGGGTGCGCCGGCTGCTCGGTGTCTACGCGGCCGGGCACATCCTCAACTCCCGCACCGCGCGCTCGCAATTCATCGGCGCGATGACGATGGGCCTGGGTATGGCACTGACCGAGGGCAGCACGATGGACCCGGCCTTCGGCGACTTCACTGAGGCCGACCTCGCCGCCTACCACGTACCGGCGCACGCGGACGTACCCGAGATCGAGGCGCACTGGATCGACGAGGACGACCCGCACCTCAACCCCATGGGCAGCAAGGGCATCGGAGAGATCGGCATCGTCGGGACGGCCGCCGCCATCGGCAACGCGGTGCACCACGCGACCGGACGGCGGCTGCGCCAACTGCCCCTCACGCCGGACCGGGTCCTGATGGGCGGCCTCTGAAATCCCAAGGCTCCCGAACCGCTGCGGCGCCCTCAGGCAGCGGCCCGGCTCTCCCCCGTCCAGGCAAGGAGCTTCTCCGCCGTCCAGGTCGTCACCACACGCTCGGCGGGCACCCCGCACTCCTCGGCCCGCGCGCATCCGAACACCTGCCAGTCCAGCTGCCCCGGCGCGTGCGCGTCGGTGTCCACGGAGAACAGCACTCCGGCGTCCACGGCCCGGCGCAGCAGCCGGCGCGGTGGGTCGAGCCGCTCCGGGCGGCTGTTGATCTCGACCGCCGTGCCCGCGGCCGCGCACGCGGCGAACACCGCGTCCGCGTCGAACTGCGACTGGGGCCTGCCGCGTCCGGTGACGAGCCGGCCGGTGCAGTGCCCGAGGATGTCGGCCCGGGGATCGCTGACGGCGGCGACCATGCGCCGCGTCATCGCGTCGGCGTCCATGCGCAGCTTGGAGTGCACGGAGACGACCACCACGTCGAGCTGGTCGAGCAGCTCGGGCTCCTGGTCGAGCGATCCGTCGTCGAGGATGTCGCACTCGATGCCCGTGAGCAGCCGGAAGGGCGCCCAGCGTTCGTTGAGGTCGGCCACCACCGCCAGCTGCTCGCGCAGCCGCTCCGGCGACAGACCGTGCGCGATGGTCAGGCGTGGCGAGTGGTCGGTGAGCACGGCCCACTCGTGGCCGATCTCCTGGGCCGCCCGGCCCATCTCCTCGATCGGGCTGCCGCCGTCGGACCAGTCGGAGTGCAGGTGGCAGTCGCCGCGCAGCAGCGCCCGCAGCGCGGTGCCGCCTTCGACGAGCGGGGTATCGGCCTCACCCTCAAGGCGCTCCAGATACTCCGGTACGTCGCCGGCCAGCGCCTCGCGGACCACCGCGGCGGTCTTGGGGCCGATCCCCTTGAGCGACTCGAGGGACCCGTCACCGACGCGCCGCGCGGCCTCGCCGTCGGCAAGACCGCCGACCACCTCGGCCGCGGTGCGAAAGGCCCGCACACGGTAGGTCGGGGCGCGGCCGCGCTCCAGCAGAAAGGCGATCCGTTCCAGGGCCCGGACGGGATCCATCGGCACCTCCGGCCGTCGGTACTGCGACGGCGTACGTGTGCTTCCAGCGTCGCCCATCGAGGGCCACGGGGCACGCGAGGGAACCGGAGGACCTCCAGGGCGCCCTACGCGGACTCGACGGCCGGGAAGTCCGGAACGACCGCGATCGGCCCCCTGAAGTCCAGCACGGCCTCGGCTCTCTGCTGGGTCTCCTCGGCGGCCTGGCGGGCTGTCGCGAGGACATCGCCGTGCTCCTGGACGAGGGTGTCGTAGATCGGCGCCTGAGCGGCGTCATTGGCTGGCATGACCAGCGGCTCCTTGTTCGGGTGACGGTATTGGTCGGTTCAGCCGCATGCGGCCGGTCCGCGACCTTACGCTGCGCTTGCGCGTCTCTGCGGACCGGGGTCGACCGCTGAGACGTCCGGCCCGATGCACCGGGGAGAGCTCTTGGACGCCGGAAATCCGGCGGGTGTACGCGAAATGCGCGCCCGCACGGCCGAGCCCGGGCGGGATCCGGGACCCGGTGTGAGACTGCTGATGAGGCGGTGATCACAGATGTCGAGCCAGCCCAGGGAGCCGAGACCCGAGAATGCCGGTCCCGAGAGCCCCGGACCCGGCCCCGGACCCGGGAAGCGCGGCCCACGACAGCCCGGCCCCGGGGAACAGCTGTTTGAGCAACTGCTCGCGTCGGCACACGCGGCGTCTCCGATGGAGCTTCCCGCCCTGGCGCAGCGGTTCGCCGACGCGGTCGGGCTCGACCGGGTCGACGTGTACCTCGTGGACATCCAGCAGCGGTACCTGGTGCCGCTGTCCGAGGGGCCGCCCACCCTCGGTGTGGACACCTCCGTCGCCGGTTCGGCCTACCGGGCGCACGCACTGCGCGTCGAGGAACTCGCCCAGGGCAGGATCGTCGCCTGGCTGCCGCTGATCGACGGCGCCGAGCGACTCGGCGTCATCGGCGCCACGGCGTCGGTCATCGACGTCGCGCTGCTGCGGCGCTGCCGCATGCTGGCCTCCATCCTGGCCATGACGATCACCTCGAAGCGGGCATCGAGCGACAGCTTCGCCCGCCGGACGCGGTCCGAGACCATGCAGCTCCCCGCCGAGATGCTGCGGGCCTTCCTGCCGCCCAGGACGATCGGCAACTCCCATGTGATCTCGACCGCCGTACTCGAACCGGCGTACGAGATCGGCGGCGACGCCTTCGATCACTCCCTGACCCCTTCGACGCTGCACGTGGCGATCCTGGACGCCATGGGCCACAACCTCGCGTCGGGCGTCACGACCGCCGTGGCCATGGCCGGCTGCCGCAACGCCCGCAGGGCAGAGGCCGATCTGCCCGAACTCGTCGACACCGTCCAGCATGCGCTGGCCGGGTGGCTGCCCGAGCAGTTCTGCACGGGGATCCTCGCCCAGCTCGATCTGGCCGAGGGGGTGCTGCGCTGGTGCAACTGCGGCCATCCGCCGCCCCTGCTGATCCGGGACCACCGTGTGCTCGACCGTGCCCTCGAGCGACCGGCCCAGCCGCCCATGGGCACGCCCGCCCTGCTGGCCGACGTGGCGTGGCAGGTCCACGAGGAAGCACTCGAGCCGGGTGACCGGGTGCTGATGTACACCGACGGCGTCACCGAGCTGCGGACCGGGGGCGGCGCCGAGTTCGGCCTTGAGCGGTTCACGGACAGCATCATCCGCGCGACCGCCGCGGGCGAACCGGCGCCCGAGGCACTGCGCCAGCTCATTCACTCCATCCTCGACCGGCAGGACAACCAACTGCGCGACGACGCGACACTGTTGCTCCTGGAGTGGCGCCCGCCGGGAACGCGGTGACCGCAGGCCCTTCGCATCGCGTGCCCTGCCCCGGCATGCCGGAACGTGTGTTCTGGATCAGGGTGGATACACGGCAGGACACCAGCATCAGTCGTGCATGAAGGAGGACGAGCACCGTGGGAAACGACGAGGTCATGGGCGACGAGGTCTACCAGCCCGACGCG
The DNA here is from genome assembly GCF_042795295.1 of Streptomyces sp. NPDC056486. Lineage (NCBI taxonomy): Bacteria > Bacillati > Actinomycetota > Actinomycetes > Kitasatosporales > Streptomycetaceae > Streptomyces > Streptomyces sp. NPDC056486. The sequence goes on along the minus strand of NZ_JBHTSF010000046.1, from coordinate 505 downwards.
GAGGAGGTCCGCGAGGACGAGGGCATCCTCGACGCGGAGGACACGCTCAGCGACCGCGGGGCGGATCCCTACGACGAGGGCTGGTCGCCTCCCGAACGGCCCCTCGGGGTGGCCCACACCGGCACCACCGCTCAGGAGCAGCAGGACGGCGAGAGCCTGACGGAACGCCTCTCCGAGGAACGGCCCGACCCCACGCTCGAAGTCCCCGGGCCGACCGAGGACGACGACGGCATCGGGGACACGACCGACACGGACGGCGAGCCGATCGACGAGGCGGAGGTGGGAGATGCCCGCGCCGGGCGCCTGTTCGCCCCGGACGACGGGGCGAGCCGGGACGCGGAGGACGACGCCGAGCAGGACATGATCGGCGAGGACATGGGCATCGACGGCGGGGCGGCCTCCGCCGAGGAGGCCGCGGTGCACGTCATTGATCCCGACGCCGACGACGCTACGGGCTCTTCGGGCTGACTTCCTCGGCCACGGCCACGGCGGCTCGGACCAGGGC
>NZ_JBHTSF010000045.1:0-59986 GCF_042795295.1 Streptomyces sp. NPDC056486 | reverse complement strand
TGACGCCGACAACGTTGACGGGCCCCCCCGCGGACGGTGGGGCCCTTCAACGTTAGTGCCCGGTGAGGCACTGGCGGAGGATACGAGATTCGAACTCGTGAGGGGTTGCCCCCAACACGCTTTCCAAATGTTCGTCCGGTAGTTCTGGGGTGTGCGGGGGTGTTCTGACCTGCGGTGGGCACGGGGCGGATGGGACCTATGAACGATGCCGTACGCGGGTGAATGCAACCAGAACTGCAACCACGGATCAGAGCGTTCTGCCTGGTCACCAGCTCAGTTGGCCACTGCTGGGTCGATCAGTGCCCGTTCGTGGAAGGTGGCTGCTCTGGGAGCGTAGTCTGCCGGGCCAAGCTCGCCCTCCTCGGCGGATCCAGCGAAGTCCGTTACGGAACAGGCGAGATGACGTCTCCGGTGCGGGTCCTGGTGAACGGGAGGGCAGCACCCATGTGCGGTGGCGAGCGCATCCCCGTTACCGAGATCGTGGAGGCCAAAGTCAGGGCGTTCTTCGCCGAGCGGCTCGCGGAGGTCGCGGACCACCTCGACGTCGTCTTCAACATCACGAGCAACTCCAGCCCTGGCGCCGTACTGACTGGTGACGGGGTGCCTGACCGGACCCGCTGGTTCAACCCGCGTTCTGTCGAGGATCTCCGTGAGCGTCGGGTGCGGCTCTCGAACGACACATCCCTTGGCACTGGCTGGGCGCCAGAGAGCCCCTTCGAGTCGTTCGTTCGGGAACTGGTCGATCATTTCTCCGGGAACAGCGACTTCACGAGCACCAATCCGTGGTGCGGCTCGGACGTCAAGCTCATGGGGTACTGGGACGGAGATCAGGCGGACGTCGTGCTGTGCGTGCCGCAGAAGTCGCGTCATGTCGGCAGTCGGGCGGAATACGTGCGACGGCAAGCCGTCGGCCCTCTGGTCAGCTACCCCACACCACGGCACGCCCTCCAGACCATCAGCTGCCGAGAGTCCCCATGCGCGTCATGCACCGGCTTGTCGCCCGCAACTGCGTGTTCCCCCCAGTGGCGATGGCTGGGTTGTCTTCGCTGATACGGCCCCAATCTCCGGGGGACGGATCGAGAATCCAACCCCACTTCGGGGGCAGCACCTCGTCTTCTGTCATGTGATCGCAAGCGCCTGGAACGTGCGCCTTACCATTCTGTTTGAGCAATATGGCGTTGCCGGGGAACCGCCGCCACTCCTGTCGAACACACCTTTCCTCCGGGTGCGCCTTGGGCACGCTGCCATCAGGAGGGCAGGCGCACCCCATGCCGATGATGTTGTCGCATCGCTCGCAGCGCACCTCTTTCATGTGACCAAGTGTCCCATCTGAGAGCGTGCAGCTCACGCGTAATGGCATGGCCCCGGTGTCCATTGCCGGGACATCCAGAGATCATCGCTATTCGACTGGGTGGGATGGCAAAGCGGCTGGCTTCGCTGACAACGGACACCAGTTGTCCTTTGTCATCCAACCGAGGCGTTTGACAGCGAACTCAGCCGTTTCGGCTTCTGCTCCAGCAACCTGCTGCCCATGTACGACGAGGTGGCGGGCGAACGTCCCCACGCGGCTCTGCGCGACCTGTTCGGCCGCACCCTCTGTCCCGTCGGTTCGGGCCCTTCGGCCCAACGCACCCGTGCGCTGGCCGCCGGACGTCATGCCGACCGTCGCACCGCTCCTGGCCAACTCGTTCGGCTACGCCTTATGGATCGCCTTCGCGCTCACCGCCGTGATCGCGATCCCCGCCCTCTTCCCGCCGCGCCACCGGCGCGGCGACAACAGCGGCGAGGGCGCCCGCGACACGGAGAGGGCGCCGGGCGTTGTTGACCGCCACGTCCAGCCGCCTGAACTCGGCGAGACGACGGCGGATCGCCGACCGGACGGAGTCCTCGTCGGCGATGTCGACCGGGGCAGCGATCGCCCGTCCGCCTGCCCCGGTGATTTCCTCGGCGGTCTCCCGGGCCACGGTCCGTCCAGGTCGAGGACCGCCACCGCCGCGCCCCGGCGGGCGAGACCGGACGCGATGGCGCGTCCGATCCCGCTGCCGGCGCCGGTGACCAGGCCGACCCTGCCGGTGAAGTCGCTCACGCCAGCGCCTCGTGGTTCGCCCACGCCGCCTTGAACGGGTAGCGGGTGCGCCAGGTGTCGAAGACCTCGCCGACCTCCGGTGCGGCGAACACGGTCCCCAGCGCCTCCACGTCGGCGGCGCCGAGCTGGACGACGACCGTGGCGATGAACGCCGGAATCTCCTCCTCGCCGGGGACCGGAATGTGGCGCTGTGCGGCGAACGTCTGGAGCACGCCGGTGCCCTTCGCGGCCTTTTCGAGGTCCGCGAGGTACTGGTTCAGGTCGGGGTCGGGAATCGGTTCGGTGAACTGTACAAACATGGTGTGCTGCATCATGGCTCCATATGACCACCGGATACCCGGACGCGTCCAAGACTCCTTCCGTAGGTATTCGATAACCTCAAGGAATGGATCTGTTGGAGGTCAGGGAGCTGCGGTATTTCGTCAGCGTCGCCGAGGAGCTGCACTTCGGCCGCGCCGCTGACAGGCTCGCCGTCGCGCAGCCCGCCCTGTCGAAAGCCATCAAGCGCATCGAGGCCCGACTGCGCGTCACGCTCTTCGACCGCACCAGCCGCAGCGTCGCACTGACGCCCGCGGGCGCGGCCCTGCTGGAGCACGGCCGGCATGCGCTGAACGCGATGACGGTCGCCGTGCAGAACACCCAACGCGCCGCCGACGACGCACCGTTGAGGTTCGTGATCAAACCCGGCGGGGACGCGAACCTGCTCTCCGGGATTCTCGCCGCCTACGCGGAGCAGCCCGGTGCCCGGCGGGTCGACATCCTCTTCAGCGGCGCCACCGACCGCACCGATCACCTGCGCGACGGGCGCGCCGACGCGGGCCTGCTCTACGCCCCGTTCGACGACCTCGGCGGACTGGCCACCAAGACCCTCCACGTCGAGGACCGGGTAGCCGTCCTCCCCGAAAACCACCGGCTCGTCGGGCGCGACAGTATCTCCCTGGGCGACCTCAGCGACGAGGTCTTCCCGCAGTGGCCGGGTGTCCCCGGCGGCGGCAGCGGTCCCGAGGTCGCCGATGCCGGCGAACTCACCGCTCTGGTGAGGATCGCCCGCGTCGTCGCCGTCCTGCCCCGCTCGCTCGTCACGCCCGTGCCGCCGGGCATCGTGTGCATCCCTGTGCCCGACGCCGGGCCGAGCCGGATCGTCATCGCCTGCCGGGACGACGACCAGCGCGAGCACGTCATGGCCCTGATCGCCGCCGCCGCATCTCGGCGGCGCGGCTGAGCCCATCCGTCCACCCCGGGTCATCCCCTCCTCGCGCGCGTGTCCCGGTTGCAACCAAAACTGCAACCACGCACGAAGAAGGGCCCCACCGCGAACGGTGGGGCCCTTCGACATCGTGCCCGGTGAGGCACTGGCGGAGGATACGAGATTCGAACTCGTGAGGGGTTGCCCCCAACACGCTTTCCAACTGTGGTGGTGGGGTGTTGGGCTCTGTGCAGGCGCGTTCAACTGCGTACATCGGAGAGCGGGCGCTCGCCTGGGCACGACCTCGGGCCTCGGCTGAACGTCTGTGCACCATGCTGAATGAGACGGGAACTGAGACGGAAGCCACCGGATGGCGAGCCGTGGGAGAGCCCACCGATGAACCTCGCCATGGGATACGAGCTCCACATCACCAGGGCAGCGGACGCGATGGACCGCGAGGAGCACCCGATCGTGTAAGACGAATGGATCGTCTTCGCCCGCGAGCACCCGGTGCTCCGAGAAGAGGGGTACCTCGATCTGGCACACAGTGGCTGGCAGCCCATGATCGCTTAACAGACACAAGCATACGAAAGGGGAGACAGCCCCGTCACCTCGCCAGTACGATCAGCGCATGGATGGCAGGTGGTCTGGCAAACTTCGTCTTGATCTTGTGGACGCTCTAGCCGATCTTCCCGGCGCGGAAACTGACACATTCTTCTCCGCATACGGCCTCAGCGAGGCGTATGACCGCCCTGGCCGGATGGCCAGCAAGAAATCTAAGATCAATTCTGCGATCCGAGCGGCCGAGACGCAGGGAAGAATCGATCTAGTCCTGAGTGCCGCAGTAGATCGTTTCCGGCTGACACTAGATGGATATTCGGCACAGAGTGCCGCGGAATTCGCTGCCGTTCCACCATCAAGCAACGAGATGAATTCCGGAAAGTCTATCTTCATTAGCCATGCATCGGCAGACCGCGACTTGGCTTCTGCTTTGAAGGATCATCTAATTCTCGGCGGCGTCCCAAACGGCAAAATCTTCTTCTCTTCAGAAAACTCTACCGGAATTCCAGCTGGTCAAAATGTGCATCATCACCTTCAACAAACTTTGGCTAATTCGGCCGTGGTGATTGAGTTAATCAGCGAGACCTTCTTGACTAGACCGTACTGCCTAATGGAACTTGGCGCAGCATGGGTACTGAACAAGCCCACATACCCTTTGGTAGTCCCCCCACTAAGCATCCTTGATGCCACTAGGGCAGTCGGAAACGTAAAAATGCGTCTACTTGGGACAGATGCCGAAGCGGATGCTGTCTTCGATGAGCTACACGAAATGCTTTCCGACGTCGGCCTGATTCTCCCCTTGCGCTTTTGGAATGAAGCGGTGCAAAAATTTAATAAGACCACGCGTGGAATGTTTCAGGCAGCTGATATTGGAGAGGCGCGAGCCTAATCTGCTCACGAGTCATCCCCGATCCGTTGCCAGCAGCGCCTAGAACTTCAAGCGCAACCGCTCGGCGATGCGATCTGTTTCAGCGATGCTCAGTTCAGGGACCTTATTCCAGTTGGTGCTGCCACCTTCCACTGTGCCAGCCACATGAAAGTGGAAATGTGGAATTGCCTGGTGCGCGTCCACTCCGTTATTTTGCCACACGCTGATCCCTGGGCGCCGATCAGTCGAATCAATGGCCCTAGATGCTCTCTGGAGCAAATCCATGACTGCGTGCGCCTCGGCCTCATAAAGGTCGAGAAGCGTTGGAGCGTGACGCGTCGTTACCACCAGCAAGTGGGAAATGCCGCGCTGTTCTCGCGGGACAAGGATAGCGGCCATGCTTTCTCGATGGAGAATTGTGAACGGGCGATTACCTGTCAGGTAATCGCAGAATGCGCATGGATATGTGTCAGGAACTACAAGATGGCTCATCTTTAGGACCTTTTCAGCGATTGCAGAAAGTCCTGTATCTCTAGCATGTCAATCCGTTTCTCGTCCTGCGGGCGAATGACAATAATCAACTCTTCGCATACTCTCTGATGCCGAGATGCGAACATGAATGAAAGAATGAGGAATCGGATAGCGTCCTGAATTGGCAAAATTGCAGACATGCCGGATTGGCCAAGACCGATGATCGGTGCGGCGACAGCTTCGCCGTTGGAGCGCGACCGCACGTCGCTCCATAGTTTTTCCAACGCCTCCCAAAGGGTGCCGATGGAAGTCGAGACATTGTTATTTTGATCCATGGCCGTGTAAGCAACACAGAAGTAGTGCGTACGATTGCGGCGAATGCAGGCTACGGTGCCGAGCGGGTACCGGGTTGACTTACCTGGTTTTACAACACCCGTATCTGCTGGTGTCTTGCCGGCCAGAGCCGAATCTAGGTCGGAGTTGAGTGCTGACACGTCATGCCGGTACACATGAGCAAGGAGCTGCCCCTGCACGCTGTTCTCGGCGATAATGTGTGGAGTCTCGACATCAAAGAAATCTGACATCCCGATGACGAGATTTGTGTCCTGTTCAAACAGATTACCTGTGATCAGCCTAACCTTCGTATCTGGAGAGGAATAGTGCTGCTCTACCGGGTGCGGCCAGGACTTCCAGATAGCGTAAACAAGAGCTACTGCTGGCAGAATTAGGATTTCCGGCAGATTGAGCTTTCCTAGCGTGTTCGGCGAGAAAAGATCAAACAAGCTCAACCCGACGGAGAAAAATCCGAGGGAGGCGAGACCGCTAGTTGCCAGACCGCGCCAGAATCGAGGATTGCGAAGATCTCGTGTTGGCTGCATCGCTAAAGCCTGTCGTAGATGCTCTGCTTGTACTGATGCGGGCCGCTTTTGTCGCTTGACGCAAAATCAACCGCATAATTGTCCAGGGCGTACCTGATAATTGCTGGGCTAAATGCAACTGAGAGAGTGTAGTAATCTGCGTCGAGAAGTGGCTTGGGAATGAAGCTCTGGTCGACTGTTTTGTCGCCATCGTGGTTTGCGATGACGATCGGAAGGTTGAACTCTAGCGTTACTGCGATTTCGTAAGCCAAAAATGAACTTCCATCTCCTCCCTTTCTTTTAGCATCCGGGGTGCCGATCAGAACAATCTGCTTGGCGTTGCTCATCCGCTGGCGAAGATTGCGCTTAATTGTCGTAGGTAGGCTAGTGTCACGTGAAATGTAGAGGTCGTGTGCGTCGTAGAAGTTGAAGTCGATGTTCTTGTTCTCGCGCCATGCTTCCATGAGGCGATACAACTCGATATTTTCGCTGGCGAACGCCACGTATGTTTTGTTGCGATAGCTCACGGTTCTCCTTAGCCCCAACGAGCAAGTGTGCGGATTCTAGGCACAGCTACGACCCCGACACGGCTGAATCGGGAAAAATTTCTTGGTGACGCCACGCGGACGGTTTCACTATGCCCGCCGCTGTGGCTGCGATTCTTCCGCCTCAACCACTCGAGGCCCCGGCTCCCATCCCGTCCGCCGTCGACCCACACACCGTGGAGCGGGCGTGGTTCATGGCGTCCAGGTGGAGCGCGCCACTGTACGAACGACCTGGACGCCATGGGCCGCGTCTGCTCGGCTCTGCCTGGGTCGATGGTGGTCGGGATGGGAGCCCCCAACGCTCGCCACGATGGGCCCGCAGTCGCGCCCGGCGCCCCCTCCATCCCAGAGTCAGAGCGCCCCCGCCGGAGGCATTGCCTTGTCCCGGCCGGATTCGTGCGGTGCTCTACTGTCGGGCCGTGACTTGCTTGCGGCCACTGGGTCGGGCCCTGCGCCGAAGGCGTGTGGGGCCCGGCCCAAGGGGCCAGCCCGCGCTTGCGCGGGCCCTTGAACCAGTAGAGAAAGTTGTAACTCACTGGGTGGCATAGGCCTTTGTCATGTCTCGGTTGATGCTTGGTTGCGCCCGTCCCCTCGGTAGGAGGGTTGGGGAACTGACCACTGAACGACGGGTCTGGAGTGTCCAGGGGCGACGTGGAAAAGAACCTAAAGGTAGGGCCCGAAGTTACCGGACCTTATTGATTCGGGCGGCGAATCTGGATTGGTGCCCTGGACGTCCAGCGGGGTCGCGCCCAAACCTGTTGGAGAGATCTGCAAAGCCACTTCGAGTTGACCTGCGAAAATGGCTCTCCTCTTTCTTAATAACTCTTCGAGGGCAGATTTCATGAGTTCCGAGTTGCTGTACGCGTACTGAGCGGCTGCAAGATGCGCGTCTGCTTCCAATACGCGCCAGGCACTCTTGTGCATGTTGTTGCCTATCGCGCGAATATCGCAACGCAGGAATGTTGATGTGGCTGTCAACGCTGCTGAAATGAGCGCTAGTAGGGCAGCGGGGATGCGAGCCTGGTCAGAGGCTAGTCCTGTTGCCCCAGAAACTGCGGCAAGGAGCGCGGTAGGTAGACCTAAAGAAAGATAGGCCGCGTTCCAAAAGAGAGCCAGCTTGCGAGCATGTCTGGCCTGCTCATCAGCCTCGACAGCCACTTCTGCAATCTCGTTGCGTAGATGCTTTCCCTCGGCGTCAGTGGCGTCGTCCATGAACTCTATGCGCCGACGGTAGCCCCCGTTGGTTGCCATAGCCCAATAATGCCGGAAGCTGAGTTTCTGTGTCTTCCATTGAAGTTGTATCTGCAGGTGGGGAGTTCGGCGTCCTTGCAGTGCGCGAGAGGAAGGAAAAGTACGGGATGAATCGTCCAGGTGATGCGGGTGCTGGCCCGGGTGACTGATGCCTCGCACGGGTCGGCGCACATGAGGGCCTTCCTCGTTGCTACGCGGCCGTCGTACAGCCAGGTCCATGCTTCCTGGGGCGCTTCGGCGTCGAGTGCTGGTGAGAGGGTGCGGAGCGCTACAGCGATCCAACGGTCTTCCTGGGCGGCGTTGTACGCATCGAACGATGCTCGGACTGCCGGCCGCGTCTCGTCGGTGAGGCCTTCAGTCCAGCATTTGCACCAGTAGGCCCACTGTGGCTTGTCCATCAGCACGGGTAGCCTCCCGGTCGCTGGTCCGTGAAGAGCTCCACGGTGACGGTGTGGCCGTTGTCGCTGTCGTGGACCAAGACCCGATGAGCAATGACGCTGACCATGCCCAACCCTCTGCCGTGCTCCGCCTCCTGGTCCTGGTGCTCGACCTTCGGGGCCGTGTTCGTGTCTCCCTCGTCCGTCACCGACAGGGCAATCACCCGCGAGGAGATCGCGAGTTTCAGGTGGAAGCTGCCGCAGCCCCGGCCGCTGGCCGTATGCAGGATCGCGTTCGCGCTCAGCTCGCTCACGATCAGTTCGGCGTCCTCCACCAGGGGCGAGCCCCGGAGGATGTCCCGCGTCCAGCGTCGGGCCCGGCTGACCTCTTCAGGGAAACCTGGGCAAGTGAGGCCCCAGACTCGGATAGTGCTCGTATACTCGTGCATACAAGTTCCTTCATGCTGGTAGGCCGCCATGTGCAGCGGGTTCGAGCTAGACGAGTTTCACGCCGTCGTGGGCGCGGATGGCCGGTGGGGAAGCCGCGTCGAGTGCGTCCAGGACGCGGATCGCGTATGCCTCGTCGGCGAGTTCTGCGACTTCGTCGCGGGTGGCCCAGCGCAGAGCTCGGGTCTCGTCGCCGGTAGTGGGCGTGCCGTCGGCGGCCTCGCAGCGGAAGACCATGGAGACGATCAAGCCCGTCATGTTCTTGTAGATGCCGGTGAGAGTCGCGGGAAGCGCGATCTTGATGCCGGTTTCTTCGAGGACTTCGCGTTGCAGGGCCTCGGGGATGGTTTCCTCACGTTCGAGGATGCCGCCCGGGGGTTCCCAATGGCCGTTGTCGCGGCGCTTGATCAGAAGGGCCCGGCCCTGGTCGTCGACGATGACTCCGGCAACGCTCACGGAGTGCGGACGGTCAGTGCTCAAGGTCCTCGGCCCTCCCGGATGGCTAGGCTTTCCACCGTAGCAACAACACTCGCCCACTCGTCTAGATACCTAAAGGAGTACACGTGACGTCTCTCCCGAGCCTGCTCGGCGACATCGACCCCACGAGCGATCGTGCGGTCTTTCGACAGATCGCCGACCAGCTGCGCGAGGCCATCGACCGTGGGCGATTCAAGGAAGGCGAGAAGCTGCCCTCCGAAGCTGAACTCGTCGAGCATTACGGCGTCTCTCGGATGACCGTTCGGAACTCCTTCTCGGTGCTCACGGGCGAGGGCCTGGTCCATGCCGAGCACGGAAAAGGCGTCTTCGTGCGACCACGGCCACCCGTCCGCCGCCTGGCCTCCGACCGCTTCGCCCGGCGCCACCGTGATCAAGGTAAGTCCGCCTTCATCGTCGAGGCTGACGCTGCGGGCAGTCATCCCCAGGTCGACAGCCTGGAGGTCAAGGAGGAGAAGGCCAGTCAGGACATCTCCACCCGTCTCGGCTCTGTACGGCGCGTGCTCGCTCGTCGGCGCCGGTACCTGCTCGACGGTCGGCCGGTCGAGTTCGCCACCTCTTATCTCCCGCTCGACATCGCGCGCGGAACGCAGATCGCCGAACCCAACCCCGGTCCCGGCGGCATTTACGCCCGCCTCGAAGAGCTGGGGCATCACCTCGACCACTTCGAAGAGGAGATCCGGGCCCGGATGCCCGCGCCGCCAGAAGTGAAGACTCTCCGGCTGGCCTCTGGTGTGCCCGTGATCCACCTGATCCGCACCGCGTATGACACCGAAGGGCGGGCCGTGGAGGTGTGCGACACCGTCATGGCGGCGGACGCGTACGTCCTGTCGTACCAGCTCCCGGCCACGTAAGGGCCTGACGGCCGTGGTGTGCGGTGGTCCGCTCCCCCGAACTCGTACATCCCAACAGGCATACTCGTATAGACGAGTGGGCAAGTTGTGTGGCAACGTGGTCGTCGTTCCCGAAGATCGGGTTCGAAGACTGCATCTTGTATAGACGAGTAGATGGGAAGAATTTTGCGAACCATCCGTGTGGAGGCCTCCGCCGCGACGATCCTGCTCACCGAGGCGCCCGTGCCCAAGGTCCGCGACCGGCAGACGGGCGAGATCGCCAAGGACGTCAACAGCGGCGAAGCCCTGATGACGATCGGCGTCGTCTACATCGAGGAGGGGGAGTCGTCCCTGATCAAGGTGACCATCCCGGAGAGCGGAGTGTCTGAGGGGCTGACGCTCGGTGCGCCGGTCTCGCTTCCGGGGCTCGTGGCCCGGCCGTGGGAGAGCGTGTTCAACGGCCAGCAGCGCCACGGAATCGCTTACCGCTGCGCCGCCGTTACTCCGGCAGCCTTCCCGGCCGCCGTGGGGGCCTCGGCCTGATGACCGACCTGACGACGCTTCTGGAGGTGGGTGGTCCTGTCGCCGCACTCGGCGGCGGGGCTGCCTACACCCGGGCCAAGCACCCGGGGGTCTACTGGTCTGCGGTCGGCCTGCCGATGTCCACGGCCCGACTGCTCAGCTCGTACGGCTCGGTCATGGAGGCCTGCGGTCTGACCGTGACGCCGTCTCGACTGCGGGTCCTGGCGGTCAAGGCCACCACCCGTGGGGAGATCCGGCCCGTACCGCCTCGTCGCGGGATCATCCGCCCGACCACGACCGGATTGCGGCTCCGTCTGCGGCTCGCGCCGGGCCAAGAACCCGCCGATGTGGCGGCCTCGGCCGAACGCCTGCGGCATGCCTGGGGAGTCCACGCTGTCTACGTGACCACGGTCAAGCCTGGTGTGGTCGACCTGCGACTCGTCGGCTATGACGTGCTGCGCAAGGTCCGTATGCCGCGCAAACCGGTGGGCGGGTTCCTGCAAGTGCCCGTAGCGCTGCGGGAAGACGCGACGCCTTTCGTACGTGACTACCGCGTCGTACCGCACGGCCTCTGCCTTGGTGCCACCCTGTCGGGCAAGTCCATGTACCTGCGGCACCTCGTTGCCGGACTCGCGCGGCAGTCCGTCGCTCTGGTCGGCATCGACTGCAAACGTGGTGTGGAGTTGGCGCCCTTCGCCTCGCGACTGTCAGCGCTCGCCACTGACCCCGATCAGGCCGCCGAGTTGTTGCCCGTGCTCATCAAGGAGATGGAGGACCGGTACGACCTGATCAAGGCGCGCCAGGGGGTCGCCCCGAGCACACCGGACGAGGAGATCACCTCCGACATATGGGGGCTCCCCGAGCAGGAACGACCTGTTCCCGTGGTGCTGTTCGTCGACGAGGTGGCGGAACTCTTCCTCGTCGCCACGAAGAAGGAGGAAGAGCGGCGGGACGAGATGGTCACTCAGCTCATCCGGCTTGCTCAGCTCGGCCGCGCGGCCGGTATCTACCTGGAGGTGTGCGGGCAGCGATTCGGCGCCGAGCTCGGCAAGGGCGCCACGATGCTCCGAGCCCAGCTGACCGGTCGCGTCTGCCACCGCGTGAACGACGAAGCCTCCGCGAAAATGGCGCTTGGCGACATCGCCCCCGAAGCGGTCTCCGCCGCCTGCGCCGTCCCTGCGGAACAACCCGGTCTCGCCGTTGCCGGTGACACCTCCGGCGGCTGGTCCCGTATCCGAACGCCGTATCTCTCCCTGGCCGACGCCGCCGAGACCTGCCGCGCGACGGCCCACATGGTCCCCGACCTGCCCGCGCTGAAGCCCTTCCGGCCCTCCGTGACCGAGCAGCCGGTCGAGTCCCCGGCCCCGGCCGTACGGCCGCGACCGGTAACTGGCTGATCCTCCCCACCCCGGTCGGCGTGACCGCCTCGCGCCAAGCCCCTACCCCTCCCATGCCTGAATCCGGAAGGAGCCGCAGCATGCGCGCCCAACTGGCCCGTATCGATGCGGTACTCGTCCAAGCCGTCATCGCCGCCGCCCTGTCCTTCGCCCACCTGCACGACGTCGCCTCGGCGGCAGGACAGGACGGGTGGAAAGCGTGGGCCTATCCGATCTCGGTCGACCTGCTGCTCGTCGCCGCCTGGCGTCGACTGCGGACCGGTGACGCCAAAGCCGCGGGCTGGTGCTGGTTCGTCATCGCGCTCGCGGCCTCTCTGGGCGCGAATGTCGCCACCGCCGGTCTGCTCGACCTGAACCATGTGCCGGCCTGGCTCCGCATCCTCGTCGCGGGATGGCCTGCGGTCGCCTTCCTCGGCGGAACTCTCCTCGCTCACTCGGCACCGACCCGGCACGTGGCGACCGAGGAGGACAGCCGAGAACCCGAGCACATCGACGACCAGGAGGACGCGCCCGATCCCGTGCCGGAGCTCCCGCCGACACCGGCCACCGAGCCCGCGCCCACCTCGACTCCTCCAACTGCCGTCTCCATCCCGGCGGCCCTGGTCGAGCACGCCCGCAAAGTCGCCACCGAGCACCACACCCGCACCGGAACAGCCATCGACACCACGACCCTGCGCGCCCGCCTCGGCGTCCCGATGCCGATGGCCGACGCCATCGCCGCTCAGCTCTGAAGGGAGATCCACATGAGCGCCAACCGCCGATTCCGCTCCGTCGCCCGCATCGGTCCCGTCCAGGTCGGTACGTCGTACGGCGGCCGTGGCCGCGAGGAGCACACCGCTGCCTGCACGGCCCCGCGCTGCGGCTTCTCCGCCGACTACGACAGCCGTGCCGCCGCCGAGCTGGCTGCCCGTACCCACCGCTGCCCCGTCCGCTGAAAGGACCCGCCTCCGTGACCGTCAGCCTGCCGCTCGTGCTCGTCCTCGGCCTCATCGCCTGGGGAGCGATCAAGTTTCTCGGCGTCCGCACGTGGATCGTCGTGGTGATCGCCCTGTTCGGCTTCTGGCTCTCGCACACCTTCATGGCCCCGGCCATCGAATCCGGCACGCGCTCCGGCGTGGACGTCGTAAACGGCTCACATGACTAGACGAGTAGGTAAGGAGAGCTTCGCCGTGTTCCTGCCCAAGTACCCCGACAGCCCGACGCCGCCGCCCGTACACGCCCACACCGTGGCCAACCCGGCCCCCGTGCAGCGCCCGGCGCCTCAGATATCCGTCACCACCGGGGCGGTCGCGGCCGTCCTCGTCGGCGGCGTCGTGCTGACCGCACTCCTGGCCGCCGTCGCCGTCACGGCCATCTCCGTCGCGGTGTGCGCCGTGGTCATTCGCTCGATGCTCCGCGACCAGCGGCGGCGCTAGGCGCCAGCACTGCCAGACCCCCGGGGCGGCCCTGATACCGCCAAGCATCCGCCGCCCCGGGGGCCCTGTCCCTCCTAGCCGAAGCCAGAAGGAGAACCCATCATTACGCGCGCCACCCCGCCCCCGCTCCGCGAACTCGGTCAACTGGCCGCCCTTGGCACGATGCCCGCGCTCCTGCGGCAACTCTCCGGACTCGGCGGCTGTACGCACCCGATCCGCCTCGACGGCCACCGCACCGAGCACGCCGTGAACACCCGTACCGGCGAGATCGGCAACGTCCTCCACCACCTCGACTCCGCAGGCCTCCCGGCCGGTCACCTGCTCGTCCGCTGCAACAACCGCCGTACGACCCGCTGTGCGGCCTGCGCAGAGGTCTACCGCCGCGACACCTTTCACCTGATCACCTCCGGCCTGCGCGGCGGCAAGGGCGTCCCCGAACAGGTCGTCGCACACCCTCGCGTCTTCGCCACCTTCACCGCCCCGGGCTTCGGCCCGGTCCACAACCGCCCCACCGGCCCGGCTCGAACAGTCCGCCCCTGCCGCTGCGGCATCGTCCACGACCAGGAGGACACCGATCTCGGCACTCCGTTGAACCCCGACGCGTACGACTACGAAGCGGCCGTGCTCTGGAACGCGCATGCCGGGGCGCTGTGGAGGCGCTTCTCCACGTACCTCCGCCGGGAAGTCGCCAAGCGCGCCGGACTCTCACAGCGAGTCTTCCGCGAGTACGCCCGGGTGTCCTTCGCCAAGGTCGCCGAGTATCAGAAGCGCGGTGCGGTCCACTTCCACGCGGTCATCCGTATCGACGGCCCGGCGGGTGGTGACACCCCGCCTCCCGCCTGGGCGACCGCCGAGCTGCTGACCGATGCCATTCGAGCCGCCGCGACCGCCGCCCGCGTGGACGGCCCGGTCATCGACGGACGCGCCCACGCCTTCACCTTCGGCCGCCAGCTCGACGTACGTACGATCCGCTCGGCCGATTTCGACGGTGGCCAGGAGCTGACCGAACGGGCTGTCGCCGCGTACATCGCCAAGTACGCGACCAAGGGCGCGGAGACTGCCACGGGAGCTCTGGACCGCCCCCTCAAGTTCATCGCCGAACTCGCCCAGCTCGACATCAGCGACCACGCCCGCCGCATGATCCGCACCGCCTGGGCCCTCGGCGCCCGCAAGGACCTGGCGGAACTCCGGCTCCGGGCATGGGCCCACATGCTCGGCTTCCGCGGCCACTTCTCGACGAAGTCCCGCCGCTACTCGACCACCCTTGGCGCGCTCCGCGACGCCCGTGCCGAATGGCGCGCAGCCCAAGCCGCATCGGTCACCAGCGGCCAGACCACCTCCGAAATTTTCGGGAGCGCCCCAACCCTCGTCCTCGCCCACTGGGTCTACGCCGGAACCGGCCTCACCGACACCGAAGCGTGGCTTGCCGAAACCATCGAACCCGCCCTGGGAACGGAAGGAGAACCGACCCGTGACTGAGTCCAGTTCCGCTGTCGCCGTCCTGGAGGCGGTCGATTCCGCTTTGGTGCTGCTGACTGTCGAGGAGGCGGCTCGGCGACTGCGTATCGGACGCACGACGGCCTTCCGGCTCGTCCTGGCGGGAGAGATCGAATCGGTGACCGTTGGACGGCTGCGCAGGGTTCCCGCCGACGCTCTGCCCGCCTTCGTGGCGAAGCTGCGTCACCGCTCCGCAGAAGCGGCCTGAGGAGGGGCGACATGGCAGAGCAGAAGCGCAGTCGTCAGCCCAACGGGGCCTCGTCCATCTACTTCGGCAAGGACGGGAAATGGCACGGCCGAGTCACCGTCGGGGTCCGTGACAACGGCAAGCCGGATCGCCGTCACATCGAGCGGAAGACCCGCCCCGAAGTCACCAAGGCAGTACGCCAGATGGAGCGGGACCGCGACGCCAAGAAGCTCCGGAAGCCGGGGCAGAGCTGGACCGTGCAGAGCTGGCTTGAGCACTGGGTCGAGAACATCGCCAAGCCGTACGTCTCCGAGAACACGTACGACGGGTACGAGGTCGACGTCCGCGTCCACATCGTCCCCGGCCTGGGTGCCCACAAGCTCGGCAAGGTGGAGCCCGAGCACCTGGAGCGCTTCTACCGGAAGATGCAGCAATCCGGGAGCTCGGCCGGCACCGCCCACCACGTTCACCGGACCGTCCGGGTCGCCCTCGGCGAGGCCGTGAGGCGCGGGCACGTCGCTACGAACGTCGCCGAGATCGCCAAGGCCCCTCGCCTCGAAGAGGAGGACATCGAACCGTTCACCATCGAAGAGGTGCAGAGCCTGCTGGTGGAGGCGGCCAAGCTGCGCAACAGCTCCCGTTGGGTCGTCGCCCTGGCGCTCGGCCTCCGGCAAGGAGAAGCGCTTGGGCTGCACTGGGAGGACGTCGACCTGGACGCGGGCTACGCCCGTATCCGTAAGAACCGGCTGCGGCCGAAGTACGCGCACGGCTGCGGCGCCAAGCCTTGTGGCCGGAAGCCTGGCTACTGCCCGCACCGCGAACAGATCCGCCGTGAGCACAAGAGCACCAAGTCGCGCGCCGGACGGCGCACGATCGGACTGCCCGATCCGCTCATCAAGCTCTTGCGCCAGCACCAGGAGGAGCAGGACAGGGAGCGGACCGTCGCAGGGTCCGACTGGGAGGGCAAGGGGTACGTGTTCGCGTCTCCGCTCGGTGGACCGCTGAACCCCAACACCGACTTCCACGTGTGGAAGCGGCTGCTTCGGGACGCGGGCGTACGAGACGGCCGACTGCATGACGCACGCCACACGGCCGCGACCGTGCTCCTGCTCCTCGGCGTCCCGGATGTCGTCGTCGACTCGATCATGGGATGGGAGCCCGGGGGAGCGGCCCGGATGCGGGCTCGGTACATGCACATCACCGGTCCGATGCTGCGGAAGGTCGCGCAGCAGGTTGGCGATGCCCTCTGGGAGCCGCCTCCGGCAGCCCCGGAACCCAACTGAGACGGAAACTGAGACGGACAACGGAGAAGGGCCCCACCGCAAGCGGTGGGGCCCTTCAACATCGTGCCCGGTGAGGCACTGGCGGAGGATACGAGATTCGAACTCGTGAGGGGTTGCCCCCAACACGCTTTCCAAGCGTGCGCCCTAGGCCACTAGGCGAATCCTCCGCCGCAAACAATACAAGACGTTGGGGAGTGCTCGCGAACATGATCCGGCTCCGGACGCCTCCGGACCCGAGATCGCTTCCGAGTTCGTCCGGAGATCGATCCGAGGCGGGTGCCCGGGGCCGGACCGACGTGGCTTCCGGTCCTGGGGATCCGCTAAGGTGGGCGTCAGCCCCTCACGTGGCGCTATCTGACTGAACTCCCCCAGGGCCGGAAGGCAGCAAGGGTAGGTTGGCTCTGGCGGGTGCGTGGGGGGCGCTTTGCGTTCGCGGTATGTGTTGTCAGTGGGCGCCTATAACCTCGTATGTGTGTCGTCTCTCGCGTTGTACCGCCGCTATCGCCCGGAGTCGTTCGCCGAGGTCATCGGGCAGGAGCATGTAACCGACCCGCTGCAGCAGGCGCTGCGCAACAACCGGGTCAATCACGCCTACCTGTTCAGTGGTCCGCGCGGCTGCGGCAAGACGACCAGCGCGCGCATCCTGGCCCGCTGTCTCAACTGTGAGCAAGGTCCCACTCCGACGCCCTGCGGCGAGTGCCAGTCCTGCCAGGACCTGGCGAGGAACGGCCCGGGGTCGATCGACGTCATCGAGATCGACGCCGCTTCGCACGGTGGCGTGGACGATGCGCGTGACCTGCGTGAGAAGGCCTTCTTCGGCCCGGCCAGCAGTCGCTACAAGATCTACATCATCGACGAGGCGCACATGGTCACCTCGGCGGGCTTCAACGCCCTGCTGAAGGTGGTCGAGGAGCCGCCGGAGCATCTCAAGTTCATCTTCGCGACCACGGAGCCCGAGAAGGTCATCGGGACGATCCGCTCGCGTACGCACCACTATCCGTTCAGGCTCGTGCCGCCGGGGACGCTCCGGGAGTATCTGGCGGACGTGTGCGGCCGTGAGGAGATGGCGGTCGAGGACGGCGTCTTTCCGCTGGTGGTGCGCGCCGGTGCCGGGTCCGTGCGTGACTCGATGTCCGTCATGGACCAGCTCCTCGCCAGCGCGAAGGAGGACGGTGTCACGTATGCCATGGCGACCTCCCTCCTCGGTTACACGGACGGGTCGCTGCTCGACTCCGTGGTGGAGGCCTTCGCCTCGGGGGACGGGGCTGCGGCCTTCGAAATCGTCGACACCGTCATCGAGCGCGGCAACGACCCGCGGCGCTTCGTCGCCGACCTCCTGGAGCGGCTGCGGGACCTGGTGATCCTCGCGGCGGTTCCGGACGCGGCGGAGAAGGGGCTCATCGACGCCCCGTCGGACGTCGTGGAGCGGATGCAGGCGCAGGCGGGCGTCTTCGGCGGCGCCGAGCTCAGCCGCGCGGCCGACCTCGTCAACGAGGGCCTCACAGAGATGCGGGGGGCGACATCGCCCCGGCTGCAGCTGGAGCTGATCTGCGCCCGCGTGCTGCTTCCGGCCGCGTACGACGACGAGCGTTCGCTCATGGCCCGCCTCGACCGGCTCGAGCGCGGCGGCAACTTCATGGCAGGCCCGCAGGGCGGTGGCCCCGGTCCCGCTATGGCGTACGTTCCTGGGCCCGAGGCTCATGCCGGGGGGCAGCAGCCGGGGGCGTCGATGCCGCCGAGCCCTGCTGAGCAGCAGGTTTCGCCTGGGGGCGGGGCTGCGGCGGCGCGGGCGGCTGTGCGGGGTGGGGGGCAGGGGCCCGTTTCTCCGGGGCCTGCTTCTCCGGGGCCTGCATCTTCGGGTCCCGAGCCCTCTGCTCCGGCTTCTCCTGCCTCTCCTGCTTCTCCGGCTCCTGAGCCTGCGGCTCCGGCAGCTCCGCAGGCCGCCCCGCCGGTGCAGGCGGCTCCGGCACCGGCTCCGGCGGCTGCTTCCGCGCCGTCCGGCGAGCGCCGTCCCGGTGGGTGGCCCACGGCTTCGGCGCCGGGCAGCGGCCCTGCGCAGCCCGCGGCTCCCGGCGCTTCTGCTTCTGCTTCCGCTTCCCATCCCGCTTCTGCTCCTCCGGAGGCTCCTCGCCCGGGTGGCTGGCCCACGGCCGCGTCCGCGGGTGGCGGTGCCCCGGCTCCGCAGCAGCCCGCGCAGGCGGCGCCCGCTCCAGCGGCC
Organism: Streptomyces sp. NPDC056486; assembly: GCF_042795295.1. Taxonomy (NCBI): domain Bacteria; kingdom Bacillati; phylum Actinomycetota; class Actinomycetes; order Kitasatosporales; family Streptomycetaceae; genus Streptomyces; species Streptomyces sp. NPDC056486. The sequence goes on along the minus strand of NZ_JBHTSF010000045.1, from coordinate 41,490 downwards.
ACTCCGACCCCGGCTCAGGCCCCGGCCCAGGCGGCTGCGGTGGGCGGGCCCGACCCGCGTTCCCTGTGGCCGAACATCCTCGACGCGGTGAAGGGCCGCCGCCGCTTCACCTGGATCCTGCTGAGCCAGAACGCCCAGGTGGCGGGCTTCGACGGGACGACACTGCAGATCGGCTTCGTCAACGCGGGGGCGCGGGACAACTTCGCCAGCAGCGGCAGTGAGGATGTGCTGCGGCAGGCGCTGTCCGAGCAGTTCGGGGTGCAGTGGAAGGTCGAGGCGATCGTCGATCCCTCGGGCGGTTCGGCGCCGCCGCCTGCGGCGGGCAACTTCGGGGGCAGTGCGCCGCCTCCGCCGTCACGCCAGGCTCCGCCGCCGCAGCAGCAGTCGCCGACCCCGCCGTCGGCACCGTCGGCACCGAGCCCGACTCCCACCCCGGCCCCGGCTCCCACCCCGGAACGTCGTGTTCCGGATCACGTCTCGCCGGAGGACGACACCTGGGCGGACGATGACCCCGAGCTGGTCGAGTCGGCCCTGTCAGGCCATGACCTGATCGTCCGCGAGCTGGGCGCGACGATCGTCGAGGAATACAACAACGAACCCTGAGCCATCGGCCCTGGTCGCCAGCCCGGCCCGGGGCCAAGGCCAGGGAGAGGAGAAGAGCCCTCGGCCTGGAGGAACGTACAACCGCCGGAGGCCCCGCCTCTGGGGCTCCCGTACGAACGCACCGGCCCGCGCCAGCTAGGCTGGCGCCCGTGAAGGTCCTCGTCATCGGCAGTGGTGCCCGCGAACACGCCCTGTGCCGCTCTCTGTCCCTCGACCCCGACGTCTCCGCCCTGTACTGCGCCCCCGGCAACGCCGGCATCGCGGACGTGGCCGAGCTGTACCCGGTCGACGCCCTCGACGGCAGCGCGGTGGCCGCCCTCGCCACCACCCTCGGCGCCGGTCTGGTGATCGTGGGCCCCGAGGCGCCCCTGGTCGCCGGAGTCGCCGATGCCGTACGCGGCGCCGGAATCCCCTGCTTCGGGCCCTCCGAGGAGGCCGCCCAGCTTGAGGGCTCCAAGGCCTTCGCCAAGGACGTGATGGCGGGCGCCCAGGTGCCCACCGCGCGGTCCTACGTCTGCACGGCCGCGGAGGAGATCGACAAGGCGCTCGACGCCTTCGGAGCGCCGTACGTCGTCAAGGACGACGGGCTCGCCGCCGGCAAGGGCGTCGTCGTGACCGACGACATCGAGGCCGCCCGCGCCCACGCCCTCGCCTGCGACCGCGTCGTCATCGAGGAGTTCCTCGACGGCCCCGAGGTCTCCCTCTTCGCCATCACGGACGGCGTCACCGTCGTCCCGCTCCAGCCCGCGCAGGACTTCAAGCGCGCGCTCGACGGCGACGAAGGCCCGAACACGGGCGGCATGGGCGCGTACTCGCCCCTCCCCTGGGCCGACCCGAAGCTGGTCGACGAGGTCATGCAGAGCGTGCTCCAGCCGACCGTCGACGAGCTGCGGCGGCGCGGCACCCCGTTCGCGGGGCTGCTGTACGCGGGCCTGGCGATCACCAGCCGTGGCGTACGCGTCATCGAGTTCAACGCCCGCTTCGGCGACCCCGAGACGCAGGTCGTCCTCGCCCGCCTGAAGACCCCGCTCGCCGGAGTCCTGCTGGCCGCCGCGAACGGCACCCTCATCGACCTGCCCCCGCTGCGCTGGAGCGACGACGCCGCGGTGACCGTGGTCATCGCCTCGCACAACTATCCGGAGACGCCGCGCACCGGCGACCCGATCGAGGGACTCGGCGACGTCGCGGCACAGGATGCCCCGGATGCGTACGTCCTGCATGCGGGGACGAAGCGCGACGGCGACGCCGTGGTGAGCGCGGGCGGCCGTGTGCTCTCCGTGACGGCCACCGGCACGGATCTGACCGCGGCGCGCGAGCGCGCGTACGCGGCGCTGTCCCGCATCCGCCTCGACGGCTCCCAGCACCGCACGGACATCGCGGCGAAGGCGGCATCGGAGGCGTAACCAAGGCCTCGGCCAAGGTCATGGCCAAGGCCCCGGCCGAGGTCATCGCCATGGTCACCTTCGCGCCGCCCACGAACGGCTCACGAACGGCTCACGAACGGCTCACAGGCCCCGGATCCGACACTGGATCCGGGGCCTGACCGTCTTGCAACCGCCATACACCTCTACCCAAAGCCATTCGATCGAGTGACCGCTGGCCCATCCGGCTGACGATGCCCTGCGCCCCAACTAGGGTGCGGCGCAAGCGGTTCAGGTGCCCAGAGCCAAACAGACCACCGGCATTGCGATGTCGGTGGCGGGTGCCACAGTGGGGGAGTGAGCAAATCCATCGGCGGCTGCCGTCCGCCCACCGTCCCGGCCCATGGCCGGACAGTAGGCGGCACAGGCAGCAGGGGGTGACATCGGTCGTGTCAGGTACGGGTGTGGAAGTGGGCGTGCAGTCCGCACGTTCCCAGGCGCTCGCCGTGCTGCGCATCCGCAGCAGGGCCCTTGCCGTCGCACTGCTGCCCGCGGCCGTCGCCGTCGTACTGATAGCGGGCGGTGCCACGGGCCATATGACCGGCGGGAGTTGGGACGTCGTGCGCGTCGTCGTGACCGCCGTCGCCGCCGCCGTGCTGCTCGCAGCCGCGGCCATCGCGCTCGTGGTCGCGCGCTCCAGGCCCGCCGTCAGCCCGACCGTCCCGATCACCGAGAGCTCGGCCCCCGATCTGTACCGCCTGGTGCGGGACCTCGCCGACCGCCTCGATGTGCCGGCGCCGTCGGCGATAGCGCTCACCCCGGACTGCGACAGCTGGCTCGAGGACCGCACACATCCGGCGCACGGCCCGCCCGCCGAGGCCTCCGCCCCGGAATCGGCGGACGCCAAGAGCAATGACGCCAAGAGCAATGGCGTACGGGACGGCGGCCCCGCCCCGCGCCGCCAGGCCCCCGTGGCTCCGGTGCTCGTCATCGGCTCCCCGTTCCTGTGGTGGATGCGGGTCGGCGAGCTGCGCGCGGTGCTCGCCCCGGTCGTGGCAGGCACAGGCCCATCGGCGCATCCGGACATAGCTGCGGCCCGGCGCTTCATCCGCGGCCTCGACGCCGCGGTCGCGGTCACGTCCGCTCAGGGACGCGGTCCGCTCGTGCGCGCGGCCCTGAGCGGCGCCGGCTGGGTGACGCGGCTGCTCCTGCGCAGCTGCCGTGGGCATGCCGGTGAGATGGAGCGCGGGGTGGCGGCAGCCGCCGCCGAGCGCGCCCAGGCCGTGGACTACGGCGTACGGATCGTCGCCCAGGAGCAGGTGGGCCTGGCGTATGCCGGGTGGGACCGGCTCCTGACCAAGGTCGCGCTGCCCGCGTGGCGGATGGGGCGCTGGCCCTCGCGCCTTGACGCGGGTGTCGTCTCCGCCCTCACCGAGCTCTCCCGCAGGGACCGACTTGCCGAGGGCTTCACGTCCCGCCTGGGGGAGCGCCCCGCCTGTGACCTCCTGGAGGAGCCGGGTTCGGTGGACGAGGCGGCTTCGCTGCTCGCCGCCCGTCTCTTCCACGGCGGCCCCGCCGAGCAGGGTCCGGACTGGGCGCCGGTGGCGTGGCAGGACTATCCGGACGAGGTGGTCGACCGCAGGTGGCGCATGGACGCCGCCCGTCTCCACCGCGTCCTGGACTCCCTGGGCGTCAGCCACTCCGCCGACCCGACGCGCCCCGACTCCAAGGGGCCGACGCTGGGCCGCGTACTGGACCATCTGACGACGGAGGCCACCGGCTTCGACGGGACGCCCCCCATCGATCCCACTGACCTCACCGTCGCCCACACCGAGGCCGGCCTCGAAGCCGGCCCCGACGGCATCCCCGCCCAGGCCCACGAGCCGGACCTCACCCCCGACGAGAGCGACGAGGAAGAAGAGTCCATCGACGGCCCCGGCGGACTCCTCGCCGCGGGCCTCACCGCGGAGCTCGCCCGCGAGGAAGCCGCCGCCCCGCCACGCCCCGCACCCACGGGACAGGGCCCGGACGACGCGCTCTGGGACGACGGCATGCTGCCGCTGTTCCCGCTCCAGCCGCCGCGTACGGGGCGGGAGTTGCTCGCCGACCACGTCACGGCCCTGGTCTGCTGCGCGGCCGTGGACACGGCGGGCGCGGCCCCCGGCCTCGACTGGCTGGACGGCCCCTCCCTCCTGGTCGACGGCGAGCGCGCGAAGGACCTCACGCCGCACGTCCTGAGCCTCGTGGAGGACGGCGACCCCATCCCGCTGCGCGGCTGGCTGGCCCGCCTCGGTGTCCGCCCGGAGAAGCCGGTCCGGCTGGTCTGAGTCGCCCCCTCAGCCTCACCCTGCGCTCGGCCCCCACCCGTCCGCCCCCCACTACCCGGAACGCTTCCTTCCGTTCTCGTCGATTAGCGACGAACGGTGACGGAGTGCGTGCGTAATGTGATGTGCTGGGACCGGCCGCCGTACGGGACATGCCAGCAGCGCCCCCATACGGGCAACGCGCAACGACACACAGGCAACTCGGGCAACAGGGCAACGCACCAGCACACACGGGCATCGGAGCAACCCGCACCGCACAGCGCAGAGCAATCTCGGGGGAGCAGCAAGGGAGGGGTACACACATGGGGTCGGAGCAGATCCGCAGATGGGAATCGGGCGCCTTGGCGCACGCCGTGACCGACCCCTTCGGGCAGGGGCCCCTGCCCTGGCTCCGAGGCGCCGAGCACTACTTCGACGACACCGGCCAGGTCGTCCCCTGGTACGTCGATCAGGCCTCGGCCCCCGGCGCGCAGAACATCCCCGCGCCCCGCCATCGGGTCCGTACGAACGGCCCCCGCACCGCCGACGACGTGCACGGTCAGATCAAGGGCTTCGCCTCCACCGGCGCCGCGGCTCCCGGCGAGGCGATCGACTTCCACGTGACGGTGGACCCGCCCCAGCAGTTCAGCGTCGACATCTACCGCATCGGGCACTACGGCGGCGACGGCGCCAGCAAGATCAGCACAAGCCCCCGTCTCTCCGGCATCGTCCAGCCGCCCCCGCTCACCGCCGACCGCACGGTCTCCTGCCACCACTGGTGGCTCTCCTGGCGTCTGCAGATCCCGAGTTTCTGGAGCGTCGGGGCGTACGTGGCGGTCCTCACCACGGTCGACGGCTACCGCTCGCACGTCCCGTTCACGGTCCGCGACGACAACCGCGCCGACCTGCTCCTGCTCCTGCCGGACATCACCTGGCAGGCCTACAACCTCTACCCCGAGGACGGCCGCACGGGCGCCAGCCTCTACCACGCGTGGGACGAGAAGGGCCGCCTCCTGGGCGAGAGTGAGGCCGCACACACGGTCTCCTTCGACCGTCCGTACGCGGGCGCGGGCCTGCCCCTGCACGTCGGCCACGCCTACGACTTCATCCGCTGGGCCGAGCGGTACGGCTACGACCTCGCGTACGCCGACACCCGCGACCTGCACGCGGGACGCATCGATCCGACTCGCTACCGAGGCCTGGTCTTCCCCGGCCACGACGAGTACTGGTCGTCGAACATGCGCCGCACCACGGAGGAGGCCCGCGAGCACGGCACATCGCTCGTCTTCCTCTCGGCCAACACCATGTACTGGCAGGTGGAGTTGAGCCCTTCCCCCTCCGGCGTGGAGGACCGCCTGCTCACCTGCCGCAAGCGGCAGGGCCCCGGCAAACCGGCCCTCTGGCGGGAGCAGGACAGGGCCGAGCAGCAACTCCTCGGCATCCAGTACGCGGGCCGGGTCCCGGAGCCCGCCCCCCTCGTCGTGCGCAACGCCGACCACTGGCTGTGGGAGGCGACCGGCGCGCACGAAGGGGACGAGCTGGAGGGCCTCGTCGCGGGCGAGGCGGACCGCTATTTCCCGCGCACCGCGCTTCCGGAGCACCAGGACCGCATGCTCCTCGCCCACTCCCCGTACGAGGACTCCGAGGGCGTCAAACGCCACCAGGAGTCGTCCCTCTACCGCGCCCCGTCCGGCGCCCTGGTCTTCGCCTCGGGCACCTTCGCCTGGTCCCCGGCGCTCGACCGCCCCGGCCATGTGGACACCCGCGTCCAACGCGCCACGGCCAACCTCCTGGACCGCATCTGCAAACGGGACTGAGGGCGGCCCGCCCGCTTTCGGGACAACCCCTGGCCAAAAGCTGCCTCCCCATGCGGGAGAATCAGCAGCACTCAGTCAGAACCACGGGGAGGAACCGTGTCCGGATTCGTAGAAAAGCCCGAGCCGCTTCAGGTGCCGGGCCTGGTGCATGTGCACACCGGAAAGGTGCGCGACCTGTATCAGAACGAGGCGGGCGACCTCGTGATGGTCGCGAGCGACCGTATGTCCGCCTACGACTGGGTGCTGCCCACGGAGATCCCTGACAAGGGCAGGGTCCTCACGCAGCTCTCCCTGTGGTGGTTCGACCAGCTCGCCGACCTCGTCCCCAACCACGTCATCTCCACCGACCTGCCGCCCGGCGCCCCCGCCGACTGGGAGGGCCGCACCACGGTCTGCAAGTCCCTGCAGATGGTTCCGGTCGAGTGCGTCGCCCGCGGCTATCTCACGGGCTCGGGCCTGGTCGAGTACAACGAGTCGCGCACCGTCTGCGGCCTCGCCCTGCCCGACGGCCTGAGCGACGGCTCGGAGCTGCCCGCGGCGATCTTCACGCCCGCCACGAAGGCGGAGGTCGGCGAACACGACGAGAACGTGAACTACGAGGAAGTGGCCCGCCAGGTGGGCGCCGACACGGCGGCCCAGCTGCGTCAGGCGACCCTCGCGGTCTACAGCCGGGCCCGTGACATCGCCCGCGACCGGGGCGTCATCCTCGCCGACACGAAGTTCGAGTTCGGCTTCGACGGCGATGACCTCGTCATCGCGGACGAGGTCCTGACCCCGGACTCGTCCCGCTTCTGGCCTGCGGACAGCTGGCAGCCGGGCCGCTCCCAGCCGTCGTTCGACAAGCAGTTCGTCCGCGACTGGCTGACCTCGCCGGCCTCCGGCTGGGACCGCAAGAGCGAGCAGCCGCCGCCCCCGCTCCCGCAGGACGTGGTGGACGCCACCCGCGCCAAGTACATCGAGGCGTACGAGCGTCTGACGGGCCTGCCCTGGTAGCGGAACCGCAGAACTGCACAGCGACAGACGGAAGAACCCCCGGCGCCGAGGCACCGGGGGTTCTTTCTGTGGAGCGGACGACCAGGTTCGAACTGGCGACCTCAACCTTGGCAAGGTTGCGCTCTACCAACTGAGCTACGTCCGCGCTGCGCCGAAGCGCGACGCCAACTATACCCAACCTCGCTCGCGTGCGAGACGCACCGCGGCATGACGGTTCTCCGCCCCGGTCTTCGTGACGGCCGAAGAGAGGTAGTTGCGGACGGTCCCCTGGGACAGCGCTGCCCGCTCGGCGATCTCCGCGACGGGCGCCCCGTCGGCGGCCAGTTCGAGCACTTCGGCCTCGCGAGCGGTCAGCGGCGAGTCTCCGGCGGAGATCGCGTCGGCGGCCAACTCCGGGTCCACATAGCGGTTACCTGCGTGAACGGTTCGGATGATCTCGGCGAGGCGCTGCGCGCTCACGGTCTTCGGCACGAAGCCCCGTACCCCCACCGCGAGTGCCCGTTTGAGATGCCCCGGTCTGCCATGACTCGTCACGATCATGGTGCGGCAGAGCGGCAGTTCGTCCCGAAGGGATGTGGCGACACTCACACCGTCGGCACCCGGCATCTCTAGATCGAGCACGGCCACATCGGGCCGGTGCGCCCGTGCCATGGCGAGCGCCTCGGGCCCCGTGGCGGCCTCGGCGACCACGACAAGATCGTCCTCGAGCGCGAGGAGCGCGGCGAGAGCGCCGCGGATGAGGTGCTCGTCATCGGCGAGCAGCACACGCAGGCTCATGGGGTGACCCTTTCGGTGTCCTGCTGCTGATACTGATGACCGCCCTGCTGATGCTGCTGACGGTCGTCCTGTTGATCGTCGTCCCGCGGGTGCCCGCGGTCGTCCCGCGGGACGACCAGCGGTACCTCCGCGGCAAGGCGGAAGTGCCCGTCCTTGGACGCGAAGTCCAGCGTCCCGTCCACCGCGGCGAGCCGCTCCCGGAGCCCGGCGAGGCCGGAGCCCTTCCTGCCCTCCGGCGGGGCGTCGGGCACCCCGTCGTTCTCGACGACAAGGGACGTACGTTCATCGGTGATCGTCAAGGTGATGTCGCACCGTTGCGCATCCCCGTGCCGCAGCACATTGGTGGTCGCCTCCCGTACGACCCACCCCAGCGCCGACTGCACGGGAATGGAAAGGCCTGCCGACGACCCGCTCACCCGGCAGTCGATACCCGCCGCCTCGAGGACTCCTTGCGCACCGGCGAGTTCCACCGCGAGGTCGGCCTCCCGATACCCCCGGACCACTTCCCGCACCTCCCGCTGCGACTCCTGCGCGATCCGCTGCACCTCGACCATCTGGTCGACCGCCTCGGGCCGCCCGCGCCTCGCCAACTGCACCGCCAACTCGCTCTTCAGCGCGATGACCGCGAGATTGCGCCCCATCACGTCGTGCAGGTCCCGCCCGAACCGCAGCCGCTCCTCGGCCACCGCGAGCCGTGCCTCGACCTCCCGGGCCCGGACGGACTCCCACATCACGGAGAGCGTCCAGGCGCCGCAGCGCGAGGACATCAGGGTCAGGAGGCCGGCGAAGGCGATGACCACGGCGAGCCCGACGAGCTGTACGCCGCGTAGCCCGGCGGCGGCGTACGCCCCCACGACCACGACGTCCAGTACGGCGAAATGGACGAGGAAGGAGCGGACCGGCACGGCGAAGGCGAGCGCCTGGCCGTACGGGACGGCGAAGAAAAGCGTCGCGAAGCTGAGCATCTCCTCCTTGGCGCCGCCGATCGCGGCCAGCGCGATGGCGAGAGCCACCGCGGTGCCCATGAGGGCGCGCGCCACGGCCAGATCGCGGCGTGGCATCTCCGCGCGCTTCAGGTAGTGGTCGACCGACCGCCGCACCGTGCGGTTGGCGTGCACGCACTGTGCGGCGGCCACCGCGATCAGGGACCAGCCCAGGACCAGCGGCACGGGCTCGTGCCGCAGGGTCAGGCCCAGCGGCAGCGAACCCCAGCTGAGGAAGAAGATCCACGGCATGACGTGCCACATGACCATGCTCTGGAGCTCGACCTTCTCGATCTTGCTCCCCTCACGCCACTTCCGCTGCCACCCCCGCACCCGGCCGCCGATCACGCCTGACCCCTTCCTCAACGCCGCGGCTCCCAGCGGAACCACCGGCGTACAGCAAACACCGAGACCACGGTCCAGGCCACCGCGGTGGCGAGGGTGCCCAGGGTCTCGGCCCCGGAGAGATCCCCGGTCCAGCCGCCGCGCACCAGCTCGATCACCGGTGAGAGCGGAAGGAACTCGCAGATCGAGGCGACCTTGTCGGGCATGACCTCGAAGGGGATGAAGAGGCCCGAGCCGAACATCGAAGCGAACGTCAGGGGCAGCGCTATGACCTGCGCGGACTCCACCGACCTGCTGAAGCTCGCGGTGACCGCGGCGAGGGCGGTGAACATCACCAGGCCGAGCAGTACGCCGAGCACGGCGAGATGGGGTGCGCTCGGCGCCCCGGCGTCGAGGAGCACCGTGCAGCCGATCGTGAGGACGACGCACTGCGTCAGACCGATGGCGACCGAGGGCAGCGCGGCCCCGGCGAGGATCTCCGGGTCCCGCAGCTCTCCGGTGCGCAGCCGCTTGAGGACCAGTTCCTCGCGGCGGGCGGCGAAGACCGTGGTCAGCGCCGAGTAGACGGCGAAGAGCAGGGAGATGCCGATGGCGCCGGGCACCACGACGGCGCCGATCGAGAGACCGTTGGCCTTCAGATCCATGCCGCCCGCGACCTGGCGCAGGCTGAACGGCATCACGAGCGGCACGAAGAGCGCCCCGAGCAACGTTCCCTTGCTGCGCCCGAGCAACGTCAGCTCGGCCCGCGCGAGCGCGCGCATCCGCCCCGCGGGGGTCGTCGTCGCGGCCCTGGTCACCGTCGCCGTACTGATGCCGCTCATGCCACCGTCTCCTTCTGCGCCGCAACAGCGGCTCCACCAGCCGCACCTTCGGCGTGCCGCGCGATACGCAGGAACGCCTCCTCCAACGAAGCCGCGCGCACGTCGAGCCTGCCGAGCGAGATGTCGGCGTCCCGCGCCCACAGCAGCAGCCCCGTGGCCGCCCGCTGCAACTCATGCGTACGCAGGTGGATCCGGCCGCCGACCACCTCGTGCTCGCTCACCCCGAGCTCGCCGAGCGGCGGCAGATCCCCGACGAAGTAGCCGGAGGGCAGTTCGAAGGAGACCTGCGACGGCTGCTCGGCCACCACGTCGGCGACCCGTCCTTCGGCGGCGATCCGCCCCTCGTGCATGATCGCGAGTCGGTCGGCGAGGTTCTCGGCCTCTTCGAGGTAGTGCGTGGTGAGCAGTACGGTCGTGCCGTTGTCGCGCAGGGCCCGCACCAACTCCCAGGTCTCGCGGCGCCCTTCGGCGTCGAGCCCGGTCGTCGGCTCGTCAAGGAAGAGCACCTCGGGCCGCCCGATGAGGGCCGTCGCCAGGTCGAGCCGCCGCTTCTCACCGCCGGACAGCATCTTCACGCGCACCCCGGCGCGCTTGCCGAGGCCCACGGTGTTCAGGGTTTCGCCGACGGGCTGCGCGCCACTGGTGCACGCCGCCCACATCCGCAGGGTCTCGTCGACCGTCAGTTCGGAGGGAAAGCCGCCCTCCTGGAGCATCACGCCGATCCTGTGGCGCACGGCGCCACGTTCGGCGTACGGATCGTGTCCGAGCACCCGCACCCGCCCCCCGGCGGGTGCGGCGAGCCCTTCGAGGAGTTCGAGGGTCGAGGTCTTGCCCGCACCGTTCGTCCCGAGCAGTGCGAAGAGCTCGCCTCGTCCGACGGAGAACGAGACTCCCCGGACCGCCTCGAAACCGCCCCCGTACACGCGCCGCAGATCGGTCACGTCGATCACTTGGTCAGTCATGACTAGAGCGTCCCCCGGCCCCGGGCGCCGGAGCAGTGCGCGCTGTCACCGGCTCACATGACAAATGTCAGAAGCGGAGGTAGCCACACCTCAAGAGGGCACACACGAAGAAGGCCCCGGTCGCGATGACCGGGGCCTTCTTCGATGGAGCGAACGACGAGGTTCGAACTCGCGACCTCAACCTTGGCAAGGTTGCGCTCTACCAACTGAGCTACGTTCGCATTGCCTCCGACCAGCTCTCACTGATCGGCGCGAGCACCAGCCTACCGCACTCGAAAGAGTGCCTGATCGGCGATGCAGAGCGGGTGACAGGAATTGCACACTGCGCCTTCCCCCTGGAAGGGGGATGTTCTACTACTGAACTACACCCGCAAGACTCCGTGAGGTTCGGGCCTTTCGGCCTTGCCCCTCGGCGTGTTCCAAACTCTAGCCGACCGGCGGGGGTGCAGGTCAAGTCGGTTGCCGAGGGGCCCTCCTGGCAAGGTGCCGGCGAGGCGCCGGCCAGGCGTCGGCCGAGGTCAGTTCGCGGCCTCGAAGGCCTCGTAGACCTTCTTCGGGATGCGGCCGCGCGGCGGCACGTCCATCTGGTGCGAGCGGGCCCAGGCGCGGACGGCCGCCGGGTTCGCGGCCACCGTCGTGTGCTTGAAGGCCTTGCCGGACTTCGACTGCTTGCGGGCCGCGTCCAGGAACGGGGCAAGTGCCTTGCGCAGTTTCTTGGCATTGGTTTGATTGAGGTCGATCTCGTACGACTTGCCGTCAAGACCGAAGGCGATCGTCTCCGCCGCATCCCCGCCGTCGATGTCGTCAGAGAGAGTGACCACGACACGCTGCGCCACGAATATCGGTCCCTTCGTGCGGCTCTACCGCGTTGACGTGCGGTGATGCCGACTGTCCGGCTGTTATGGGCACTGTAATGTGCAAAGCATCGGCTAATGCCATTTCCTTTGTACAGTGCCTGGCATTGCATTGTGAAGCCCGACTAAATCCCCCCGCGTGTCCGGACGCAATGGTGAAGCGTGATCTTTTCCGGGATTTTTCGCGAAGGTGCCCTGTTCGATACGTGAGTATGAGCAGGAACGTGACCGTCCTCACGTAGGTTTCTACGAATCTACGCGAGTAGAATTTTTGTGCGGGTAGTCTGAAGGGACCGCTCAGCCAGCACCACAACACCGGGAGTGCCAGTGGCACGCGTCGTAGTCGACGTCATGCTCAAGCCGGAGATCCTCGACCCCCAGGGCCAGGCGGTGCAGCGTGCACTTCCGCGCCTCGGTTTCAAGGGGATCGCCGACGTACGTCAGGGAAAGCGCTTCGAACTCGAGGTGGACGGGCCCGTCGATGACGCCGCCCTCGCCCGTATCCACGAGATGGCGGAAACCTTCCTCGCCAACACCGTGATCGAAGACTTCTTCGTAAAGGTGGAGGAAGAGAAGTGACTGCTCGAATCGGAGTCGTCACTTTCCCCGGAACCCTCGACGACCGCGACACCCAGCGCGCCGTCCGCGTCGCCGGCGCCGAAGCCGTGCCGCTCTGGCACCGGGACAAGGACCTGAAGCAGGTCGACGCCGTGGTGCTTCCCGGCGGATTCTCGTACGGCGACTATCTGCGGGCCGGGGCCATTTCACGGTTTTCGCCCGTCATGGAGTCGGTCATCGAGCAGGCGAAGGCCGGGATGCCGATTCTCGGTATCTGCAACGGCTTCCAGGTGCTCACCGAGTCGCACCTGCTGCCCGGCGCGATGCTGAAGAACAACCACCTGCACTTCATCTGCCGCGACCAGAAGCTGCGCGTGGAGACGGCCGACACCGCCTGGACCGCCGATTACGAGGCCGGTCAGGAGATCTCCGTACCGCTGAAGAACATCGACGGCCGGTACGTCGCCGATGAGCGCACCCTGGACATGCTCGAGGCCGAGGGGCGGGTCGTCTTCCGCTACCTCGACGTGAATCCCAACGGCTCGCTGCGCGACATCGCCGGTGTCTCGAACGCCGCGGGCAACGTCGTGGGCCTCATGCCGCACCCCGAGCACGCCGTCGAGCCGCTGGTCGGGACCGGTGGCACCGACGGCCTGGGATTCTTCACCTCGATCCTGAAGAAGCTGGTCAACGTCTGATGACTCTGGACACCGTCAAGCACGCCGCCGAGACCCCCGAGGTCAAGCTGCCCTGGGCCGAACTGGGCCTGAAGGAAGACGAGTACGCCCGCGTACGCGAGATCCTGGGCCGCCGTCCCACCGGCGCCGAGCTCGCCATGTACTCCGTCATGTGGTCCGAGCACTGTTCGTACAAGAGCAGCAAGGTCCACCTGCGCCAGTTCGGCGAGAAGGCCCCCGAGGCTGACACACCGGGAGGGGGCGCCATGCTCGTCGGCATCGGCGAGAACGCCGGTGTCGTCGACGTCGGCAACGGTTACGCGGTCACCTTCAAGGTCGAGTCGCACAACCACCCCTCGTACGTCGAGCCCTACCAGGGCGCGGCCACCGGTGTCGGCGGCATCGTCCGCGACATCATCGCGATGGGCGCGCGCCCGGTCGCGGTCGTGGACCCGCTGCGGATGGGCGCCGCCGACCACCCCGACACGAAGCGTGTCCTGCCGGGTGTCGTCGCGGGCATCGGCGGCTACGGCAACTGCCTGGGCCTGCCGAACATCGGCGGCGAGCTCGTCTTCGACGCCTGCTACCAGGGCAACCCGCTCGTCAACGCCGGTGCCATCGGCGTCATGCGGCACGAGGACATCCACCTCGCCAAGGCGAGCGGCCCCGGCAACAAGGTCATCCTCTACGGGGCCCGGACCGGCGGCGACGGCATCGGCGGCGCCTCGATCCTGGCGAGTGAGACCTTCGACGACACGAAGCCGTCGAAGCGTCCGGCCGTGCAGGTCGGCGACCCCTTCCAGGAGAAGCTCCTCATCGAGTGCACCCTGGAGGCCTTCGCCGAGAAGCTGGTCGTCGGCATCCAGGACCTGGGCGCCGCCGGACTCTCCTGCGCGACCTCGGAGCTGGCGTCGAACGGCTCCGGCGGTATGCGCGTCGAGCTCGACGACGTACCGCTTCGCGACTCCACGCTCACTCCCGAGGAAATCCTCATGAGTGAGTCGCAGGAGCGTATGTGCGCGGTCGTCGAGCCGGAGAAGGTCGAGCGCTTCCTCGCGATCTGCGAGAAGTGGGACGTCATCGCCACCGTCGTCGGTGAGGTCACCGACGGCGACCGGCTTGAGATCTTCTGGCACGGCGAGAAGATCGTCGACCTCGACCCGCGCACCGTCGCCCACGACGGCCCGGTCTACGAGCGGCCCTACGCACGGCCGAAGTGGCAGGACGCCCTCCAGGCGGACGACGCCAACAAGCTGGCACGGCCTGCGACTTCGCAGGAGCTGCGCGACCAGGTTCTCGCGGTCGTCGCATCCCCGAACCAGGCCTCCAAGGCGTGGGTGACGGATCAGTACGACCGTTTCGTGCAGGGCAACACGGTGCTCGCGCAGCCCGAGGACTCCGGCATGGTCCGCATCGACGAGGAGACCGGCCTCGGTGTCGCCCTCGCCAACGACGGCAACGGCCGCTACTCGAAGCTCGACCCGTACGCCGGTGCGCAGCTCGCCCTCTCGGAGGCGTACCGCAACGTCGCCGCGACCGGCGCCAAGCCGCTCGCCGTGTCGGACTGCCTGAACTTCGGTTCGCCCGAGGACCCGGACGTCATGTGGCAGTTCGCCGAGACCACCCGTGGCCTCGCCGACGCCTGCCAGATCCTGGGCACCCCGGTGACCGGCGGCAACGTGTCCCTCTACAACCAGACCGGTGAGGCGGCGATCCACCCGACGCCCGTCGTCTCCGTCCTCGGTGTGATCGACGACGTCGCACGGCGCACACCGATCGCCTTCGCCGAAGAGGGCCAGCTGCTCTACCTCCTCGGTGACACCACCGAGGAGTTCGGCGGCTCGGCCTGGTCGCAGGTCGTCCACGACCACCTCGGCGGGCTTCCCCCGAAGGTCGACCTGGAGCGCGAGCGGCTGCTCGCCGAGATCCTGATCTCGGGATCGCGCGACGGCATGATCGACGCGGCGCACGACCTCTCCGACGGCGGCTTCGCGCAGGCCGTCGCCGAGTCCTGCCTCCGCGGCGGGAAGGGCGCGCGCCTGGTCGTCCCGGACGGCCTTGACGCGTTCACCCTGCTCTTCAGTGAGTCGGCAGGGCGGGCGGTCGTCTCCGTCCCCCGCTCCGAGGAGCTGCGCTTCACCGACATGTGCGGGGCGCGCGGTCTTCCCGCGACGCGGATCGGTGTGGTCGACGGCGACGCGGTGGAACTGCAGGGCGAGTTCACGCTGACGCTGACCGAGATCCGTGAGGCGCACGAGGGGACCCTTCCGGGGCTCTTCGCCTGAGCGGCTGGTTCGTACGACGCCGAAGGCCCCGCCCGACGATCTGAAGTCGGGCGGGGCCTTCGGTGTCGGCGTCGGTCAGCGGAGGAAGTCGAGGAGTTCTGCGGTGTCGAGCTTGAAGCCGACCGGGTCCGGCAGGTCCACGGCGGATCCCAGTCGCAGCTCGTGGACATCGGTGTAGGCGCCGGTCTCGGCGTCGGGACCGCTGTGGACCACCAGCTTGCCGAACTCGCGGTCGATGAGCAGGTACACCGGGATCCCGGCCGCCGCGTAGGCGGCGGGCTTCTCCTCACGGTCCCGACGGTGCGTGTCGGTGTCGTACGAGGTGACCTCGACCGTCATGAGCACACCACTGGCGTCGGCCCAGTCGCGGCGGCCCTTGAAATATCCCTTCGGCGCCAGCGAGCTGTCCGGGCGCGCACGGCCCTTGCGGTACGTCTGGATCGTCAGCCCGTGCTCCGCGCTGTAAAGGCGCAGGTCCGGCCGGTGCTGCATGCACTGCTCCTGTAGCCACGTCACGATTTCGACGTGATCCCCGTCCGGCACGTGCTTGACCCCGATCCGTCCGTTGACGAACTCCAGCCTGACGCCCTCAAGCTGCTTTTCGGCGAGGCGGGAGAGCTCCTCGAACTCCTCCACCGACATCTGAGACGTGTGCTCGGCCATGGCTGTCATGTTGCACTCCTCCCTCGGCAACGGCCAGTGTTGTCCGCTGCCCAGCAGGGCGGGGGTGTTCGGGGATCGTTCACCCGTATGAGGGGGTTCACGCACCACGTCTGTACGTCAGTGCGCATTCGCCGTCCGGTTCCAGTACCTGCTGGTGCTGTACGTCGTCGGCCAAGTGATCTCCGGGTTCCGCGATGAACGGCCCCGTCGACAAGGTGCCGAGCCAGCCGTGTACGCCCATGTCCAGCAGGGTTCGCTCGCGGTCCGTGCCGGGGACAAGGTCGCGGCAGGGCAGGTCATGGCCCGCTGCGGCAACTCCGGCAACTCCACTGAACCCCACGTGCACTTCCAGCTGATGGACGGCCCCGACCTGGACACCGCACGGGGCGTGCCGTTCCGCTGGAGCGGCGTCGGGGTGCCCGCGGGCGGCGAGACGTTCACGGTGGGGGAAGAAGTCGTCCCGGTACCGTGACCTGCATGACTGACGAGCTGGGGCTGCGTGCGCGCAAGAAGAAGCAGACGGCCTCACGGATCTGGCGGGCAGCGGTGGATCTCTGCTCGGAGCGGGGCTTCGACCACGTCTCCGTGGCGGAGATCGCCGAGGCCGCCGAGGTGTCGAAGATGACCGTCTTCAACTACTTCGGCACCAAGGAAGGCATCATCGTCAGCCCGATGGAGGAGCACGTCGGCGACGCGGCCCGCGCCGTGCGTGAGCGGCAGCCGGGGGAGTCCGCGGTCGCCGCGATGCGCGGGCAGTTCCTGGAGCAGATCGCCGGGCGCGACCCTTCGATCGGCCTCAGCGGCGACCCGAGCGCCCTCAAGGTGCGCCAGCTCATCGGCGACACACCGACCCTCGCGCACCGCATGGTGAGCTTCCACATGAGCAGCGTCCAGCTCCTCACGAACGCGCTCGCCGAGGAGACGGGCGACACGCTCCTCGCACGCGTCGCCGCCTCGCAGCTGCTCGGCGCCCGCAACGCGCTCATCATGGAGAACCACCGGCGCACGCTCGACGGTGACCCGATGGACGAGATCGCCAAGGACTGCGTGGCGGCCACCGAGCGCGTCTTCGGCCAGGTCGAAAAGGGTCTCCAGGGGTACCCCGGGAAGAATTAGGCTCGGCCCATGCCACCGGCCAAGAAGCGCACGCGTTCGTACGACTCCGCCAAGATCCGCACCGCGGTGCTCGCCCAGTTCGGGAACGTACGAGAAGCGGTCGGCACGCTGGAGCCCGAGCAGCTGGCCCTGCCGACACGGCTCGGCGGCTGGACCGTCCGCGAGCTGGCCGCGCACCTCACGATGGCGCTCGGCGGCGCCACCCGCTTCCTCGCCATGCCGGAGCCGCCGGCGCGCGAAGTGGCCCTGCTCGACTGGCCGTTCGCGACCGCTTCGGCCGCGGGGCAGGTGGACGATGCGGTGCGGGCGTTCGCCGCGCAGGAGGATCTCGGCGAGCTGTACTCGCGCACGCTCGCCGGTTTCGAGGAGGCGCTGCCCGACGTCACGGCCGGCCGGCTCATGCCCACCCGGTTCGGCGCGATGACCCTCGACGACTTCCTGGTCACCCGCACGGTCGAACTCATCGTCCACACCGACGACTTGAACGACGCGGTGCCGGGTCTGGATGTTCCGTACGACCGTCAGGCCCTGGCCGCCTGCACCCGGCTGCTCGCCGACGCCCTCGCGGTGAAGGCCCCCGGCGGCGCAGTCGAGGTCCGGATCCCGCCGTTCGCCGTGGTCCAGTGTGTGGAAGGCCCCCGGCACACCCGCGGCACCCCGCCGAACGTCGTCGAGACCGATCCGCTCACCTGGATCCGCCTCGCGACCGGGCGCAGCGACTGGAAGACGGCGCTCGACGGGGCGAAGGTCAGCGCGAGCGGGGAGCGGGCAGATCTTGCGGCGCTGCTGCCGGTCATGAGCTAGCCAGGGCCTGCTCGACAGGGCGAGGGGAACCAGATCACCCACTTGTCCCGTCACAGCTGCATGCGCAATCAACGACTGACTCCGACCGTCATGGCCCTGGCCGCCGCGGGACTGCTCACCGCGTGCGGTACGCAAACCGGCTCGGGCAGTGGCTCTGACGGCGGGTCCGTCGGGTCCGAACCGGCCATCACCGGCGTCCACTGGAACGTCGAAAGCCTCACCGTGAACGGCAAGAAACAGCAGGCCCCGAGCGGCGCCCACGTCAAGATCGACGACAAGGGCAAGGCCGAGGGCAACTACGGCTGCAACGGCTTCTCCGCGGATGTGTCGCTGGACGGCGAGACCGTCGACTTCGCCAACGCCATCTCCACCAAGAGGGCCTGCGACAAGCAGGACTTCGAGGAGACCTTCAAGTCCGCCATCGCCAAGGGCGACCTGAAGGCCGCGGTCGACGGTGACAAGCTGACGCTCACCACCGACAAGGGAGACCGCGTGGCCCTCACCTCGGAGCCGGACGTCCCGCTGACGGGCACCAAGTGGAACGTGAACGCCATCGGCGACGGCAAGGTCTCGGCGTCCCTGCCGAAGGAAGTGGACGGCAAGGCCCATCTGACCTTCGGCAAGGACGGCACCGTCCGCGGCAAGCTCGGCTGCAACAACGTCACCGCCAAGGCCGAGGTGAAGGGCGACAGCATCACCCTGGGCGCTCCCCGGAGTACCCGGATGATGTGCCAGGGAGCCGCGGCCGACACCGAGAAGAAGCTCCTCAAGCTCTTCGACGGCAAGGTGAGTTACAAGCTGACCCACCAGGGGCTCTCGCTCACCGCCGCCGACGGCACGGTCGTCAGCGCGAACGCCGATCTGAAGCAGGAGAAGCAGAAGTAGCGGTGGGCCAGGCGGCCAGGCGGTTCAGGCGGTCAGGAGAGGCCAGGCGGTTCAGGCAGCCGGATACGGCAGCAGCCCCTTGTCCGTCTTCTCCCACGCCGCCTTCAGCTCCGCGAGCCGCTTCGGCTCGTCCGCGGCAGGGTCGGCCTGCTCCCGCTGATCCGCGGCGAGGTTGAAGAGCTGGTCGTCGCCGCCCTTGCCCCGGTAGTACTTCCACTCCCCGCGCCGCAGCGCACGCTCCCCGCGCACCCGCCAGAACAGCTCACGCTCCGCGAGCTTCTCGCCCTTCAGGAGATAGGGCGCGAGGCTGGTCCCGTCGAGCTTGTACGCGGGGCTCGGCCGGGCCCCGCCGATCTCGAGGAGCGTCGCCGTCCAGTCCGGGGTGAACACGGGCTCATGGCTGACCTGCCCGCCGTCGAGCCGCGCGGGCCAGCGCACGATGGTCGGCACGCGGATGCCGCCCTCCTGGAGCGAGGCCTTGTTGCCCGAAAGCGGCCAGTTGTACGAGAAACGCTCGCCGCCGTTGTCGGAGGCGAAGAAGACCAGGGTGTCCTTCTCCTGACCGGACTTCTTCAGGGCCGCAAGGACCTCACCGACCGACCGGTCCAGGTCCTGCACCAGCTCCGTGTACTTCTCCACGGAGCCGCCGTCCTGATGCCAGAGCGCACCCTTCTCGCCCGCCTTGATCCTCCGTACGATCTCGGCGCTCTCTTCCGTGTCCCCGTCGGCTATCCACGGCCAGTGCGGGGTGGTGAAGTTGAGGTTGAGCAGCCAGGGCTTGTCCCCGTGGTCCCGCCGGACGTACTCACTGGCCCGCTCGGTCAGGATGCGCGTGTAGTAGCGCAGGTCCTTGTACTCCGCGTCGCCCTCCCGGACGTCCCCTTCGTAGAGGTCGTACTCACCGCCGAGCCCCAGCTTCGAGTAGTACTCCAGGGCCCCGCCGAAGTTCCCGAAGAACTCGTCCCAGCCCGACTTGGTGGGCGAGTACTCCGGCAGGTAGCCGCAGTGCCACTTGCCGATGAGCGCGGTCGCGTACCCGGCGTCCTTCAGCAGCGAGGCCAGCGTGGGATGCGTCGGCTCAAGGCCCACGGACTTGTCCGCGATCGGCTCCGCGAGCCCGCCCTTCGTACGGCCGGGGAAGCGCCCGGTGTAGAGGCTGAAGCGGGTGGGCGAGCAGGTCGCGGAGCCGGAGTAGGCGTCGGTGAACCGCACGCCCTGGCGCGCGAGGCGGTCCAGGTTCGGGGTCTTGATGTGCGGCGCCCCGTAGGAGGAGAGGTCGGCCCAGCCCAGGTCGTCGCCGAGGATGAAGAGGATGTTCGGCCGCTTGGCGCTGCGGCGATGGGCGGCGCGGAAGGGCCGCTCCTGCGCCTCGGCGGCAGCGGGCAGACTCACCGCGGCTGCGGCACCGGCTCCCACAGCGCCCCCGAAGGCACGTCGGGACAGACGACGGGACAGAGCGGACTGGTCCTGGTCCTGGTCGTACGAAGACATGGCTGCGCTCCTGAAAGGGGCACGGCGCGGCTGAGGGCACGTACCCGAAGTCGGGAAAAGTGAGACGGAGAGTGAGCTCAGGCCGAGCTCAGGCAGCGTGGCGACAGATCGCGCTCGCGACACGGACCAGGTCTACGTGGCGGCGCTCCACAAGGATGACCGTGGGGTCGGCGAGGGGCTGCAGGGGCATGGACCAGGAGCTTCACGGGACCCGCCCGCCCCTGTCAACGCTCGCGCCCACCTGTTCACAAGCACGTCGTACTCCACGTGTGTACCGACGTACGCACCGGCACCGTCATTACGCTCCGTGCGGGGTCCGTATCCCCAATTCGGACCAGTGGTCGATCTCGCCTACACTCGATGTCGTGCCACGTGGTGACGGTCGACTCAATCATGATCTGCTCCCCGGCGAGAAAGGCCCCCAGGACGCTTGCGGCGTCTTCGGTGTCTGGGCTCCGGGTGAAGAGGTCGCCAAGCTCACTTACTTCGGGCTGTACGCCCTCCAGCATCGAGGCCAGGAGTCCGCGGGAATCGCGGTCAGCAACGGCTCCCAGATCCTTGTCTTCAAGGACATGGGGCTCGTTTCCCAGGTCTTTGACGAAACCTCTCTCAGCTCGCTCCGGGGTCATATCGCGGTCGGTCACGCCCGCTACTCGACCACCGGTGCTTCCGTCTGGGAGAACGCCCAGCCGACGTTCCGTGCCACCGCGCACGGCTCCATCGCGCTCGGGCACAACGGCAACCTCGTCAACACGGCCCAGCTCGCCGAGCTCGTCGCCGAACTGCCCAAGGAGAACGGCCGCGCGACCCAGGTCGCGGCGACCAACGACACCGACCTGGTGACGGCTCTCCTCGCGGGCCAGACGGACGACGACGGCAAGCCGCTGAGCATCGAAGACGCCGCCATGAAGGTCCTCCCGGACGTACAGGGCGCCTTCTCCCTCGTCTTCATGGACGAGGGCACGCTGTACGCGGCACGCGACCCGCAGGGCATCCGCCCGCTGGTGCTCGGCCGCCTGGAACGCGGCTGGGTCGTCGCGTCGGAGTCCGCGGCGCTCGACATCTGCGGCGCCAGCTACGTCCGCGAGGTCGAGCCCGGCGAGTTCATCGCGGTCGACGAGAACGGACTGCGAACGTCCCGATTCGCGGAAGCGAAGCCCAAGGGCTGTGTCTTCGAGTACGTCTATCTGGCGCGCCCCGACACCGACATCGCCGGCCGGAACGTCTACCTCTCGCGGGTCGAGATGGGGAGAAAACTCGCCGAGGAAGCTCCGGCCGAAGCCGACCTCGTCATAGCGACACCGGAGTCCGGAACGCCCGCCGCGGTCGGTTACGCGGAAGCCTCCGGCATCCCCTTCGGCGTCGGCCTCGTCAAGAACGCCTACGTCGGCCGGACCTTCATCCAGCCCTCGCAGACGATCCGCCAGCTCGGCATCCGTCTCAAGCTGAACCCCCTCAAGGAAGTCATCAAGGGCAAGCGTCTTGTCGTCGTCGACGACTCGATCGTGCGCGGCAACACCCAGCGCGCCCTGGTCAAGATGCTCCGCGAGGCCGGAGCCGCCGAGATCCACATCCGGATCTCGTCCCCGCCCGTGAAGTGGCCCTGCTTCTTCGGCATCGACTTCGCGACCCGCGCCGAGCTCATCGCCAACGGCATGACGATCGACGAGATCGCCAAGTCCATGGGCGCCGACTCGCTCTCTTACATCTCCATCGACGGCATGATCGAGGCCACGACCATCGACAAGCCGAACCTCTGCCGCGCCTGCTTCGACGGCGTGTACCCGATGGACCTTCCCGACCCCGAGCTGCTCGGCAAGCAGCTCCTGGAGACGGAGCTGGCCGCCGGACCGGCGTCCACGGCAGCGGCCGACGCGATCCGTCGCCCGTAAGCCCCGTAGTAACGACACGAAAGTTCTCACCCCACATGTCTGAGACCACTGGTGCCAGCTACGCCTCCGCAGGCGTCGACATCGAGGCGGGCGACCGCGCCGTCGAGCTGATGAAGGAGTGGGTGAAGAAGACGAAGCGCCCCGAGGTCCTCGGTGGCATCGGCGGCTTCGCCGGACTCTTCGACGCCTCCGCCCTCAAGCGCTTCGAGCGCCCCCTGCTCGCCTCCGCCACCGACGGTGTGGGCACGAAGGTCGACCTCGCCCGCCAGCTCGGCGTGTACGACACCATCGGGCACGACCTGGTCGCGATGGTCATGGACGACATCGTGGTGTGCGGCGCCGAGCCGCTCTTCATGACCGACTACATCTGTGTCGGCAAGGTCCACCCCGAGCGTGTCGCCGCCATCGTGAAGGGCATCGCCGAGGGCTGCGTGCTCGCCGGCTGTGCCCTCATCGGCGGCGAGACGGCCGAGCACCCGGGCCTCCTGGGCCCGGACGACTTCGACGTGGCGGGCGCCGGTACGGGCGCGGTGGAGGCCGACCGTGTGCTCGGCCCCGATCGCATTCGTGAGGGCGACGCGGTGATCGCCATGGCGTCCTCCGGACTTCACTCGAACGGGTACTCGCTCGTCCGGCACGTGGTCTTCGACCGCGCGGGCTGGTCCCTGGACCGTCAGGTGGAGGAGTTCGGCCGCACGCTCGGCGAGGAGCTCCTGGAGCCCACCAAGATCTACTCCCTGGACTGCCTGGCGCTCACCCGCACCACGGACGTCCACGCCTTCAGCCACATCACGGGCGGCGGCCTCGCGGCGAACCTCGGCCGGGTCATCCCGGACGGTCTGCACGCGATCGTCGACCGCGAGACCTGGACGCCCGGCGCGGTCTTCGACGTGGTCGGCAAGGCGGGACAGGTCGAGCGCCTGGAGCTGGAGAAGACGCTGAACATGGGCGTCGGCATGATGGCGATCGTCCCCGAGGAGTCCGCCGACGCGGCCCTCGCGACCCTCGCGGACCGCGGTGTGGACGCCTGGATCGCCGGTGCCATCGTTGATCGAAATGAATACAGCACCGAGCGCGGCGACCACGCGACGGGCGCTGAGCTCATCGGTGACTACGCAAAGTAGGCAGCGAAGTAAGCGCCGCAGGGCAGCACAAAACCCGGTCCGGTGTGGTGACCACCCCGGACCGGGTGAAGTGCAGTTGCTACGAGAACTGCAAAAACTGCGAATGCTGCAAGTGCTGCGAATGCAACGAGGTCAAGCGCCGCGGCGCTGCGGCGAAGAACCGGACTCGTCGGAAGAGTCCTCGTCATCGTCGTCGTTATAGCGATCCGCGTACTGGGCGTACGGGTCGTCTTCCTCGTCGTCGTCGTCCTCGAACGGCTCGCCATTCGGCGGCTGTTGCGAAGTCGAAGCGCCCAGCTCATTGGCCAGACGCGAGAGGTCAGTCCCGCCGCTGCTGTACTTCAGCTGGCGGGCGACCTTCGTCTGCTTGGCCTTTGCCCGGCCGCGCCCCATGGCTCGACCCCCTCGGATATGGGGCTTGGTGACCCCAGAGTCTTGACACGCGTTCATGATCAGGAACGGGCTCTCCGTGGAGAGGCCGGTCCGTAGGGCTTCCACGGTACCTGCTCCTGCGGCCATACGGTACGTCGCCCGCAGGACGCGCCTCGGCGCAGAACCCGCGAGGAGCCCTGTCCTCGCTGGTCAACTGCGATTTTAACCTCTTCTTGTCGGGCGACCCGCCGACGGGGGTGAGTCTTGTCTCTCGCGCACGTCGACGGGGCCCTTCCGTGGTGCCCGCGGGGTCAGGGGCGGCGGGCCTCCGCCATCCGCTGCTCGGCGATCCTGTCGGCTGCGGCGGCCGGCGGAATGCCATCTACCTTTGCGCGAGCGAATATGGCAAGAGTGGTGTCGAAGATCTTGGACGCCTTCGCCTTGCAGCGGTCGAAGTCGAAGCCGTGCAGCTCGTCGGCGACCTGGATCACGCCGCCCGCGTTCACCACGTAGTCGGGCGCGTAGAGGATCCCGCGATCGGCCAGATCCTTCTCCACACCGGGGTGCGCGAGCTGGTTGTTGGCGGCGCCGCAGACGACCTTCGCGGTGAGCACCGGCACGGAGTCGTCGCTCAGGGCGCCGCCGAGCGCGCAGGGGGCGTACACGTCGAGGCCCTCGACCCGGATCAGCGCCTCGGTGTCGGCGACGGCCGTCACGGACGGGTGCTTGTGGGTGACGCGACGCACGGACTCCTCCCGTACATCCGTGATCACGACCTCGGCGCCGTCCGCAAGGAGGTGCTCCACCAGGTGGTGGCCGACCTTGCCGACGCCCGCGACACCGACCTTGCGGCCGCGCAGTGACGGGTCGCCCCACAGGTGGTCGGCCGATGCGCGCATGCCCTGGAAGACACCGAAGGCGGTGAGTACGGAGGAGTCGCCCGCGCCGCCGTTCTCCGGGGAACGTCCGGTCGTCCAGCGGCACTCGCGCGCGACGACGTCCATGTCAGCGACGTACGTACCGACATCGCACGCCGTCACATAGCGACCGCCGAGCGAGGCCACGAAGCGGCCGTAGGCGAGCAGCAGCTCATCGCTCTTGATCTTCTCCGGGTCGCCGATGATCACGGCCTTGCCGCCGCCGTGGTCGAGACCGGCCATGGCGTTCTTGTACGACATCCCGCGCGCGAGGTTCAGCGCGTCGGCGACGGCGGCTTCCTCGCTCGCGTACGGATAGAAGCGGGTGCCGCCGAGGGCCGGGCCCAGGGCGGTGGAGTGGATGGCGATGACGGCCTTGAGGCCGCTGGCACGGTCCTGGCAGAGCACTACTTGCTCATGGCCCCCCTGGTCCGAGTGGAACAGGGTGTGCAGGGCGCCGTTGTCTGCTTCGGTCACTGTGGTGACTCCCGGTCAAGTGGCGGCGGTTGGGCGGGCACCCGTGCGGGTGGCGGGGCCCGATGGGCATGAGACTAGAGCCTGTGAGAACCCGCTGACCGCGCAGTGCCGAGGATCACCCTCTCCTGGCGCACCAGCACGTACGGCGGAGTTCGGCCATGGCACGATTTGCAGTGTTTTCCAGCCGGTACGCGGGGGAGGGAGCAGCCGTGCCCAAGGTGTCTTCGTTGGTCGTCCCGTACGCGTCCTACTTGCGCGTTTATGAGCCACTCGCAGCTTTCCCGGAGCCCGAGCGCGGCCACTGGGCGCGCTACGCGCGCCGCGCCGACCGCCCCTCGTACCAGGACGAACTCCGGCGCTCCCTGGCCGATCTGCTGCCCACGCCGCCGGTCCCCGTGCCGGTGCACGAGAGCAGCGACGCGTTCGTGGTGGAGGCCGACGGGGTGGTGTGCGTCTGCCCCTGGCGGACCCGGCTCCGCGGCTGGCAGGCCCTGGGGGAGCTGTCCGGGCAGTTGCCCGCGCCGGTCCTCGACGCGGTCCTGCCGCCGGTGGTGCGCCGCCAGACGGCCGCGGACTACGAACAGTGGCTCGCCCGCAACCCCGACGCGCGCCCCTGGATCCGTACGTCGACGTGGCAGGTGCCGCTGAACTGGTTCGTGCTCGTCTCGGACGAGGAGCGTCAGTTCGAGAAGGGGTACGGCGAGGGACACGAGGGGCGTGCGGAGGGCGAGACGGCGGCCTGCGCGCCCGTCCTGCGCTACCGGACGCCGATGGTGCAGGCGCGGCGCCGGGTGGCCCGCGGGCTCAGGACGCTGCGGGACACGATCGAGGAGGGTCCGCTCGTCGACGGGCTCATGGACGTGGGCCGCTGGCTTGAGGAGTTCCATCCGCGCTCCCTGGTCGAGCTCGACTACGGCGGGCTCGTGCACGCCCTGTCCGAGGACCAGCTCGACGAGGACCACTCGGCGGCGGATGTGGCGGAAGGAATCGAGGCGCTGCGCGACGGCGACGGCGAGGGGGCCGGCGAGGCGTATGCGAGGCTCATGGAGCGATGGAGGGCGGTCCGGGACCGTCAGTTTTCGAACTGACGTCAGCGGGGCGTTCGTAGGTCATCCCTACGGGGCGTTCCTACGCTGCGCCTACACGGGACGTAGGTCCTGATCCGGGCTTTTGTCTCAAGCGTGACGGACCGCACTTACTGCCCCCTTGCGCCCATCACCCCTCCTCGTGCCAAAATAGGACAAGGAGTCCGGGGAGGGCTCCTTCCGTCCATGTAAGGGCGGATTACTCGGTATTGCACGCTATGGGAAGTCTGTTGACTCCTGATCGCTCTGTGACTGATCGTCACTGTGGCGTGACTGTCCGCTATGGCATGGTCCATCGGCTTCCGTCGCTGATAGACACCTGGGAGGGCAATTCCATCGGTTTGGCCGACGTGGCTGGACGGATGGTGTAGTTGTAGTGCCGAAGACAAGCCGTTCGTCCTATAACCGACTCGACCCGCGTCCGCCATTTCGGGCAACGCGGGTCAAGGTGCAGAATTTAGAGGAATGAACCGAGAAGGTTCGGTTCTCCCGAGGAGGCCGCTCATGACCGCTCGCACCCCTGATGCCGAGCCGCTGCTGACCCCGGCTGAGGTTGCCACGATGTTCCGCGTCGACCCCAAGACGGTGACGCGCTGGGCCAAGGCTGGCAAGCTCACGTCGATTCGCACGCTCGGCGGCCATCGCCGTTACCGCGAGGCCGAGGTTCGCGCACTGCTCGCGGGTATCCCGCAGCAGCGCAGCGAGGCCTGATTTACCGCATAACCGCAGTACCCGGACGAAGAGTACGACCGCTGCTGGGTCCCCCAATCCAGCCGCAACGTCCGACTTTTAGCTACACGCGACGCGGGTCCCGCCCCAACGGGTCCCACGCCTGAGCCTCATGGGTGAGTCGTATCGATCGCGCTGGACTCCGCCGGGTCCAGCGCGATCTTTTTTGTGCGCCCGGGAAGCCCTGGTGAGCACCGCTGTGAGCGGGCTTGTTGGTCTCTGAGGGGTGCTGGGGCCGCGCTGCGGGGAGGCTGTGGTGCCACCCTTCCGCCGTCGTTCCGTCGACCTTGTGGCGCCTGGGCGGGCGCCGTGCGGACGCCGTCCGGAGTGGCTACGGGGCGGTGCAATTGCACATATTAAATTGACTGGTTGTAAGACGGGTGTAAGTTCGAGGGTTTCCAAAACAAGTTCGGTGACACCCGTCACACGCCGGGGACCTTGTTGCCTGCGATACCTCTGAGCTAGAGGAGATCCCGGCCGGCGCAGGGGAGTTGGTTCCGCGCGCCCGAGGTCCTACCCCTCACCCTCCCATCACCGGGGTGGGTCGCGGGTCGGCTTTGGTCACGCGTTCGGGGGACTTTCGTCCTCGCCCTGCTCCCAGCCGCCCTCGCAGTCGCCTTGAGCGGCCGAAGGGGCCTCCAGGGCGAGGCGTTCGAGCCGGTGACAGATCGGGCAGTGCCGGGTCACATGGCGATAGCTCATCGCAGCGGACAGGTGGGCGCGCAACAGAGCGCGTGTCTCGTGCCGTGCGGACGCCGCCGAAGCCGTCATGCGACACCTCCAGATGGGGAACCGGTCCCGCCCCGACTCCCTGCTGTCTGATTACCGGCGGAATGTGACGCGGTCAAGGTGCGAGCACGGGAACGGGCCGTGTGCGGAGGGGGCGTGGCCCGTCGTCGCACAAGAAGAAGGGGCCGCATCCAGCGCGGATGCGGCCCCTTCACCTGTGGGGCGGGGCGTGTTGGCGCACGTGAAGAGGGTCCGCATCCTTGTCGGATGTGGACCTTCGTCTTGCTGCGGTCCTGACGGGATTTGCTGTGTCTGATTGCGGCTGCGCCGCGGGCGCGGCCTCCACCTCGACAGGGTGGGGTGTGGGGCGGGGTGTGTTGGCGCATGCGAAGAGGGTCCGCATCCTTGTCGGATGCGGACCCTCTTCTTTACTGCGGTCCTGACGGGATTTGAACCCGCGGCCTCCACCTTGACAGGGTGGCGAGCACTCCAAACTGCTCCACAGGACCTTGCTTTGCGGCGCTTATTGCTTCGTTGCGCTGCGAGACGAAACTCTACAGCAGCGCAGGCCCGGCGGTCGAACTCACCCAGGGTGGGCGGGTGATCACGGTGCGGCCGCGTCGATCGCCTTCACGATCCGCTTGTCCGAGACGGGGTACGCCGTGCCAAGGGCGTGCGCGAAGTAGCTGACCCGGAGCTCCTCCAGCATCCAGCGGATGTCCAGAACCTCCTGGGGGACAGGGCGGCCCTGCGGGAGCTGTTCCAGGAGCCAGGCGTACTCGTCCTGCATCTCCTGGACCTTCTCCATGCGTGACGTGTCCCGCTGGACGTTCGTCGGCATCTGCTGCAGGCGCCGGTCGGCGGCCACCATGTAGCGCATCAGGTCCGCGAGGCGGCGGATCCCCGTGGCCGTGACGAAGCCGGGGCCGACGAGGGCGTCCAACTGCGCCCGTACGTCCGTGAGGTTGGCCAGGAGCGTCGGGCTCTTCGTCGACTTCAGGCGGCGCTCGCAGGCCTGCCAGGCGGCGAGGACCTGCTGGACCTGGCTCACCGTGCGGACCGTCGTGTCGACGATCTCGGCGCGCACCTTCTCGTACAGCTTGCGGTAGGACTCCTCGTCCCAGGCGGGACCGCCGAAGTCACCGATGAGCTTGTCCGCCGCGGCCATCGCGCAGTCGGCGAAGAGCGCCTGGATGGAGCCGTGCGGGTTCGCGGACAGGGCGATCTTCTGGGCGTTGGTCAGCTTGTCCGACGCGAACTTGGCCGGATTTACGGGGATGTTGCGCAGGATGAGGCGACGCGTGCCCTTCCACATCGCCTGCTGCTGCTCGGCCTCCGTGTCGAAGAGGCGTACGGAGACGGTGTCGCCGTCGTCCACGAGGGCCGGGTACGCCTTCACCGGCTGGCCCGCGCGACGCGTCTCGAAGACGCGGCTGAGGGGGCCGATGGACCAGTCCGTGAGACCGGAGTGCTCGACCGCCGAGCCGCCCGTCTTCTCCGCCGTCGCGGCGGCGGCCTGCGAGAGGGCCTTGCGGGCCTTCGGGCGGAGCTGGAGCTTCAGCGCCTCCAGGTCCTTGTCCTCGGAGAGATTCTTGCGCCGCTCGTCGGTGATCCGGAAGGTGATCTTCAGGTGGTCCGGTACGCGGGTGAGGTCGAAGTCGTCCGGTGAGACGGGGACGCCGACCATCCGCTGCAGCTCGCGGGCGAGCGTCACGTGCAGTGGCTCCTGGAGAGGCACGGCCCGCTCCAGGAACGCCTTCGCGTAGTTGGGCGCGGGGACGTAGTGCCGGCGGATCGGCTTGGGCAGGGAGCGGATCAGCTCGATCACGACTTCCTCGCGCAGGCCCGGGATCTGCCAGTCGAAGCCGTCCGCCGTGACCTGGTTCAGGACCTGGAGCGGGATGTGGACCGTGACGCCGTCCGCGTCCGCGCCCGGCTCGAACTGGTACGTCACCTTGAACTTGAGCGGCCCCTGCCGCCACGTGTCGGGATAGTCGTCCTTCGACACGTCGCCCGCGCGCTCGTTGATGAGCATCGACCGCTCGAAGTCGAGCAGCTCGGGCTCATCGCGCTGCTTCTTCTTCCACCAGGAGTCGAAGTGCGCGCCGGACACGACGTCCGCGGGCACCCGCTGGTCGTAGAAGTCGAAGAGCGTCTCGTCGTCCACGAGGATGTCGCGGCGCCGCGCGCGGTGCTCGAGCTCCTCCACCTCGGTCAGGAGGCGGCGGTTGGCGGCGAAGAACTTGTGGTGCGTGCGCCAGTCGCCCTCGACGAGCGCGTTGCGGATGAACAGGTCGCGGGAGACCTCGGGGTCGATGCGGCCGTAGTTCACCTTGCGGTCGGTGACGAGCGGGATGCCGTACAGCGTGACCTTCTCGACCGCCATCACCGCGGCCTGGTCCTTCTCCCAGTGCGGCTCGCTGTACGTGCGCTTGAGGAGGTGCTGGGCGAGCGGCTCGACCCACTCCGGCTCGATGCGCGCGTTGACCCGGGCCCACAGCCGGGAGGTCTCGACGAGCTCGGCGGACATGATGAAGCGCGGCGGCTTCTTGAAGAGCGCGGAACCCGGGAAGACCGCGAACTTGGCGTTGCGGGCGCCCAGATACTCGCCACGGCCGCCGCGCTGCTTGGGGTCGCTGTCCTTGGACTCCTTCACGTCCTTCATCCCGATGTGGGAGAGAAGGCCGGCGAGCAGGGAGATGTGCACCTGCTGCTCGGGGGCGTCGTCCTCGTTGAGATGGATCCCCATCTGCTTGGCGACCGTACGCAGCTGCGTGTAGATGTCCTGCCACTCGCGGATCCGCAGGAAGTTCAGGTACTCCGACTTGCACATCCGGCGGAACGAGGACGAGCCGCGCTCCTTCTGCTGCTCGCGGATGTACCGCCACATGTTGAGGAAGGCCAGGAAGTCGGACGTCTCGTCCTTGAAGCGCGCGTGCTGCTGGTCGGCCTGCGTCTGCTTCTCCGCGGGGCGCTCACGCGGGTCCTGGATGGAGAGCGCCGCGGCGATCACCATGACCTCGCGTACGCAGCCGTTCTTGTCGGCCTCGAGAACCATGCGGGCCAGACGCGGGTCCACCGGCAGCTGGGCCAGCTTGCGGCCCTCCTGGGTGAGGCGCTTCTTCGGGTCCTTCTGCGTCGGGTCCAGGGCGCCGAGCTCCTGGAGGAGTTGGACGCCGTCGCGGATGTTGCGGTGGTCCGGCGGGTCGATGAAGGGGAACTTCTCGATCTCGCCGAGCCCGGCCGCCGTCATCTGGAGGATGACCGAAGCGAGGTTGGTGCGCAGGATCTCCGCGTCCGTGAACTCGGCGCGGGAGACGAAGTCGTCCTCCGAGTACAGCCGGATGCAGATGCCGTCCGACGTACGGCCGCAGCGGCCCTTGCGCTGGTTGGCGCTCGCCTGGCTGATCGCCTCGATGGGCAGCCGCTGCACCTTCGTACGGTGGCTGTAGCGGGAGATGCGGGCCGTGCCCGGGTCGATGACGTACTTGATGCCCGGGACGGTCAGGGAGGTCTCGGCGACGTTCGTCGCAAGAACGATGCGTCTGCCTGTGTGCTGCTGGAAGACGCGGTGCTGCTCGGCGTGCGAGAGGCGTGCGTAGAGGGGGAGGACTTCCGTGAACTTGTAGGCCTTCTTGTTCAGCGCGTCCGCCGTGTCCCGGATCTCGCGCTCTCCGGAGAGGAAGACGAGGATGTCGCCCTTGCCCTCGCCCTGGAGCTCCTCGACGGCCTCGGTGATCGCGGTGATCTGATCACGGTCGCTGTCCTCGGAGTCCTCTTCAAGAAGCGGCCGATAGCGCACCTCGACCGGATACGTACGGCCGCTGACCTCGACGATCGGGGCGTCCCCGAAATGTCTGGAGAACCGCTGCGGGTCGATGGTCGCCGAGGTGATGACGACCTTCAGGTCAGGGCGCTTGGGCAGGAGCTGGGCCAGATACCCGAGCAGGAAGTCGATGTTCAGCGACCGCTCGTGGGCCTCGTCGATGATGATCGTGTCGTACGCGCGCAGCTCGCGGTCCGTCTGGATCTCGGCCAGCAGGATGCCGTCCGTCATCAGCTTCACGTACGTGTCGGCGCCCACCTGGTCCGTGAAGCGGACCTTCCAGCCGACGGCCTCGCCGAGCGGGGTGTTCAGCTCGTCGGCCACGCGCTCGGCGACCGTGCGGGCCGCGATACGGCGGGGCTGCGTATGGCCGATCATGCCTCTCAGGCCGCGGCCGAGCTCCATGCAGATCTTGGGGATCTGCGTCGTCTTGCCGGAGCCCGTCTCGCCCGCGACGATCACGACCTGGTGGTCGCGGATCGCCGCGGCGATGTCGTCCTTCTTCTGGCTGACCGGGAGCTGTTCGGGATACGTGATCTTGGGCAGACGGCTGCCCCGCTCGGCCATCCGCGCCGCGGCCTTGTCGACTTCCGCCGCGAGTTCGGCGA
Organism: Streptomyces sp. NPDC056486; assembly: GCF_042795295.1. NCBI lineage: Bacteria > Bacillati > Actinomycetota > Actinomycetes > Kitasatosporales > Streptomycetaceae > Streptomyces > Streptomyces sp. NPDC056486. Next base: position 9,433 of record NZ_JBHTSF010000045.1, on the reverse strand, counting down.
TGACGGAGGCCCGGGCGTCGGGCTTGCGGATCCGGCGCGCACCCTCGAGCCGGCGGCCGATCCGGTGCTCGTCGCGCAGCGAAAGATCGGCCAGACGGGGGGCGAGGGCGTCGAGGGTGAGGGCAGGCTGCGTAGACATACGGCGTCCAGGATCTCACCCGCCGCTCGAAGGTGGCGAACCGATTTATCTGGCGGGGCGCCCAGGGACGTACGATTCCGGGCATGTTGTCCCGTGCGCGTCTGTCGTGGTGCCCCTTGCTCGGGGTGCTGCTCGTCGTGCTCGGGGCGTTCTGCGGGCCCGCGGTGGCCGCGGAGCCGGCGGCTGCGAAGCCCAAGGTGTCGGTGCAGGCGTCGGAGCGGACCGAGGTGTCCGCCGGTGTGCCCGGCTGCGGCAAGGGCGGTCAGCAGGACGCCGGTCAGGCTCCCGCCGCCCCACCGCGCTCCAGTTCCGCGTACGAGCTGCTGCCCGCCCTGCATCAGGCCCATGCCGCGTCCGGTGCCTGGGGCATCGGCCAGCCGGTGCCTGCTCTGACGCCGGAGCGCGGACCGCCGCCGCTCACACCGCTTTCTCCGGTGGATCTCTCGATCCTGCGCGTGTAGAGGCCCCTGTTCCGGGCCCCTTTCATCACGTACAGGAACAGAGAGAACTCCCTGATGCCCAAGAACAACAACAAAAAGAAGAACATCGCCATCGGGGCCGGAGTGGCCGTCGCCGCGCTGCTGCTCGGCGCCGCTTCCTACAGCGCCACCAGGCCCGACGAGCCCTCCTCCGTCACCGCGAAGGAGGAGTCGCCCGCGGACGTCTCCGCCGACCCGCAGGCCGGGGTCTACCCGGAGCTGGCCAAGCTCGCCAGGCGCGATGCCAAGGACCCGCTCGCACAGGGCCGCGCGAACGCGCCGGTCGTGCTCATCGAGTACGCCGACTTCAAGTGCGGCTACTGCGGCAAGTTCGCCCGCGACACCGAGCCCGACCTGGTGAAGAAGTACGTCGACGAGGGCACCCTGCGCATCGAGTGGCGCAACTTCCCGATCTTCGGCGCGGACTCCGAGTCGGCCGCGCGGGGCGCGTGGGCCGCGGGGCAGCAGGGGCGCTTCTGGCAGTTCCATGAGGCCGCGTACGCGGAGGGCTCCAAGGAGAAGGGGTTCGGGGGCGACCGGCTCAAGGCACTCGCGAAGGAGGCCGGGGTCAAGGACATCGGCCGCTTCTCGGACGACGCGGGAAGTGCTGGCGCCAAGGCCGCGGTGAAGAGGGACCAGGAGGAGGCGTACGGCCTGGGGGCCACGTCGACCCCGTCCTTCCTGGTCAATGGGCGGCCCATCTCCGGTGCGCAGCCGGACGAGGTCTTCCACCAGGCGATCGAGCAGGCCGCGAAGACGGCGAAGACGGCGAAGTCGTCCGGGTCGGGGGAGAAGTGACCGCCGATGTGGGGTACTTCGCGGCGTTCCTGGGCGGTCTTCTCGCCCTGGTGAGCCCGTGCAGCGCACTGCTCCTGCCCGCCTTCTTCGCGTACTCGATCGACTCGACCTCACGGCTGCTCGCCCGCACCGGTATCTTCTACGCCGGTCTCGCGACGACCCTCGTACCGCTCGGCGCTGCGGGCTCGGTCGCCGGGCGGTTCTTCTTCGGGCACCGGGACCAGCTGGTGCTCGTCGCCGGGTGGCTGATCATCGCGCTCGGCGTGCTGCAGGTCGTGGGGATGGGGTTCGCCTCGCGGAAGATGGCCGAGCTCTCGGGTCGCATCCGGCCGACGACCGCGGTCTCCGTGTACGCGCTGGGGGCGGTGTACGGGCTCGCGGGCTTCTGCGCGGGGCCGATCCTCGGGAGTGTGCTGACCGTGGCGGCCGTGAGCGGCAGCCCCGTCTACGGGGGACTGCTGCTCGCCGTCTACGCGCTGGGGATGGCGGTGCCGCTGTTCGTGCTCGCGCTGCTCTGGGAGCGCTTCGATCTGGGGCGGCGGCGCTGGTTGCGGGGGCGCGCCTTCCGCATCGGCCGCTTCGAACTGCACACGACCTCGCTCCTGTCGGGCCTGTTCTTCGTGGCCCTCGGCGCGCTCTTCCTCGCGTACGACGGGACTACCGCGCTGCCGGGGCTGCTCGACGTCGATGACTCGTTCGCCGTGGAGCGCTGGGCAGGGAACGTGGGCCGGGCGGTCCCGGACTCGGTGCTGCTGATCGGGGTGGTGGCGCTGGTGGGCGTGGGGCTTGCGGTGCGGGGGTGGCGGCGGAGGGGGCGTGGCCCTGTGGAGGCCGAGCGAGGGTGAGTCCGCTTTGGGTGGTTTAGCGTACTTATATGTCTCACCCTCAGCAGGAGCCCGACCGGTCCGAGCGTGACCCTGACCGGTCCGAGCGTGACCCTGACCCTGACCGGTCCGAGCGTGAAGAGCACCAGCACGGCGCCCACGGGCGGGCTCCCACCCGGGGCGAGCAGTGGGAGGCGTTCAAGCGGTCGCCGTTCCTGCCGGCGATCGTGCTGGTGTTCATCCTGGCCGCGGCGGCGGGGCTCTTCGCAGGCTCGTACACGTACTCCATGGCGGACCCGACCCCGCACCGCATCCCCACGGCGGTGGTGGGGGCGCAGGACGCGACGCGGGGGAAGGCGTTCCTCGGCGGTATGGAGAAGGCGCTGAACGCTTCGCTGGAGATCCACGAGTACGACAGCGTCGCCGCGGCGCGGGACGCGGTGGAGGAGCAGAAGGTCTTCGCGATCCTCGCGGTGTCTCCGGGCGGCGGGGAGTCCGGCAGCAAGGTCACCTTCGACGTCTCGGGGGCCTCCGGGGCGTCGGTCGCCCAGGTGCTCGCGGAGACCGCGCCGAAGGTGGGCGAGAAGGTGGGGGTGCCGGTGACGGTGAAGGACATCAAGCCGCTCCAGGAGGGTGACCCACGGGGGCTCGCGATCTTCTACATCTCGCTGGCTGCGGTGATCATCGGCTTCGTCGGGGCGATCCAGCTGAGTGTGCACGCGCGGGGCCTCAACCCGGCCGAGCGGATCGGCTTCACGGTGCTCTACGCGCTGCTCGGCGGGTTCGTGATCGCGGCGGTGGTGGACTGGTGGCTCGGGGCGGTGGACCTGCCGTTCGTCGAGTCGTGGCTGATCCTGGCGCTGACGATGTTCACGTCGGGCATGGTGTTCTCGATGTTCAACACGCTGTTCGGGCGCTGGGCGATGATTCCCACGTGGGGCCTGATGGTGCTGCTCGGCAACCCGTCGTCGGGCGGGGCGGTCTCGTGGCCGCTGCTTCCGTCGGTGCTCGGCCACATCGGCCGCTGGCTTCCACCGGGCGCATCGGTGAACGCGCAGCACACGGCGGTGTACTTCGGCGGCCACCAGCATCCCTTCCCGTTCCTGGTGCTCGCGGGGTGGGCGGTCCTTGCGAGCGCGGTGTTCTGGGTATGGCGGCACCGGCATCCCGGGGGCAGGGAGAAGGCTGCGGCGCATGCGGCTGTTCCGGCTGCGGGGTGATCGGGTGGGTGGGAGAGGCCTGTTCTGCAGGGGGTGTCGCGGGGGCCCTGTCCGGGGAACGCCGAAAGCCCCGCCGGAGAGGCGGGGCTTTCGGGAAGAGGTGGCTGGGGCCGGGATCGAACCGGCGACCTATCGCTTTTCAGGCGATCGCTCGTACCAACTGAGCTACCCAGCCACGCGATTCAGAGAATCGCAAGCGGTCCTGACGGGATTTGAACCCGCGGCCTCCACCTTGACAGGGTGGCGAGCACTCCAAACTGCTCCACAGGACCAAGCATTGTGCGAGCACTAGTCTCGCACAAGGTGTTACGTGCCCCCAACGGGATTCGAACCCGTGCTACCGCCTTGAAAGGGCGGCGTCCTGGGCCACTAGACGATGAGGGCTAAGGGCCCACCTGGGCGCTTTGCAGCGCGTCGGGGACGTGAGAAGCATATGGGATGCGGGGAGCTATCGCCAAAACGGTTATCGGGGGGCCGCGGAACCGCCCCCGGGCGACCGGCTCGGAGGGGGCGGAGACGGGGTCGCCCCGGGCTGGTTCTCCTTGGGCAGATGGCGGCTGACCTCCGCCTTCGTCAGGCCGAGACCGCCCAGTTTGATTTCGTCCCACGCCTGGAGGCGCCGGGTCTCCCGGTCCAGGTAGAGGACCGACGCCTCGACGGGGTCCGGGAACTTGCCCTCCACCGCCCGCAGCCCGCTCCCACCCGTGGACCCCTCGATGCGCAGCCGCGTACCGCCCTCCATGACCTCCATCTCCTGGTGGTGCACATGCCCCGCGAGGACGAGCGGCACCTCGCCGTCCGTCTCCCGCGCGGCGTCGGGGTTGTGTGCGACGGCGATGTCGACGGGAGTGCCGGCCGCCTGCTGGTCCCGCAGGGCGGAGGCCAGGCGGATGCCCGCCATCTTCTCGACGGGTTCGCCCTCCGCCCGCACGGAGCGGTCCGGGGTGTACTGCGGATCGCCCGTCCCGGCGAACCGCAGCCCCGCGACCGACACGGCACTGCCCTCGTCCAGGACGTGGACGTTCTTCATCCGCTGCAGATAGCGCTGGGTGGTGGCCGAGTCGTGGTTGCCCCGGACCCAGACGTACGGGGCGCCCAGGTCCTCGATCGGGTCGAGGAACGCGTTCTCGGCCGCGCTGCCGTGGTCCATCGTGTCGCCGGAATCGACGATGGCGTTGATGTCGTACTGCTCCACGAGCGAGGCGATGATCTTCCAGCTCGCCGGATTGAGGTGGATGTCCGAGACGTGCAGGACGCGGATCGTGGACGGGTCCGGCTGGTACGCGGGGAGCGTCGACGTCGCGTCGTACAGCTTCGTCACGTTGGTGACCAGGCGCGCCAATTCCTGCTGATACACGTCGAATTCGCTCACGATGCTGCGGGCGTTGCCGACCACCGACGGGGCGCTGCTGAGCAGGCCGGAGAATTTTGGTTCCAGGACCGACTTCGGGTTCCACGTCGCGTACGCCGCCGCGCCCGACGCGGCGAGAAGGGCCAGCGCGAGGCCGCCCGCCGCCAGGGCCCGGCGCGGACGCCGGTAGACCGCGAGCCCCAGCGCCGTCGCGCCCGCGACGACGGCGGCGCAGGAGCGTACGGCCAGGTCGAGCGTGCCGTGCCCGACGTCCTGCGTCACCTCGTCCTGGAGCCCCGCGAGCCGCTCGGGGTGGTCGACCAGGGCCTGGGAGCGGACCGGGTCCAGGCGGTCCACGTCCACGTCGAGGCGGATGGGGGCGATGTGCGAGCGCAGCTCGAGGTCACCGAGCGGAGAGACGTTGATCTTCGTGCCGCCGGTGAGCGAGGGGCGCAGGGTCATGCGCGTGTCCATCGGACCGACCGGCGCGTGCACGCTGCCCACGATCAGCAGGCCCAGCCAGGCGCCGAACACGACGACCGCGATCAGGCCGGCGGCGCGGCCGTACGGATGGGGAGGGCTGACGAGCTCGCCGACCGGGTGAGGGTGGCGGGATCGGTAGTGGCGTACGAGGGCGGCGAGCGCACGGAAGTCGCGGGCCATTGGTCCGGTATGCCCATGGGGAGAGGCGGCTATGCGGGGCGGTGGCTGACAATGGGGGTGTGCTGGAGATGACGCGGGAAGAGTTCGAGGAACTGGTCGCCGAGGCGCTTGACCGGATTCCTCCCGAGTTGACGCGGTTGATGGACAACGTGGCGGTGTTCGTGGAGGACGAACCACCCGCCGAGGATCCCGAGCTGCTCGGGCTCTATGAAGGGACCCCGCTGACGGACCGGGGCGAGTGGTACGCGGGCGTGCTGCCCGACCGGATCACGATCTACCGGGGGCCGACGCTGCGCATGTGCGCGTCGCGCGAGGAGGTCGTCGCGGAGACCGAGATCACGGTGGTGCACGAAGTCGCACATCACTTCGGGATCGACGACGAGCGCCTGCACGCCCTGGGGTACGGCTGACGGTCGGTGTCACGGTACGTGTCATGGTCCGTGTCCTCTTGCACGGCAAGGGAGTTGGGTAGTACGTCCCCGCTTCTCAGCGCCTCGGAGGTGCTCGGCCGTGCGCCAGTTGTACGTTCCTGTCCGGTGGACCGCGGCGGCCGTGGCCGTCCTGGCGACCGCGGGCTGCATGAGCATCGGTGACGACGGGGGCGGCGGGCCCGGCCCCGCGCACTCCGCCGGCGGGCGCAGTGCGGCTGCCGCCCCGGACGGCGGCGGCGCCGCACCGGGCGGCGGATCGGCCGCGGGCGGCGACGCCAACCGCGGCGACGCCAAGGGTGGCAAGCACGGCAAGACCAAGGGCAAGGGCAAGCACAAGGGCGGAGACAAGGGGCGGGCGGACGAGCCGGGCGAGTCCGGTTCCGGTGCCGACCAGGCCTCGGCGTCCGCGTCCCGGGGCGGCGACGCCCCCGCCCCGCCGACGAAGGACGGGCGGCCATCGCCCACGCGGACCAAGCCCGACCCGCCGCGCCCCACGCCGACGCCCGATCCCCCGAAGCCGACCCCGACTCCTGAGCCCACTCCGGAGCCCTCGTCGTCGGCGCACGAGGAGCCGAACCCGGGCGCGCAGCTGGGGGAGCGGTCGCAGGGGCTCAGGTCGCGGGAGCCTTCACCGGAGGCCGGACCCGCTTAAGGCTCGGCCGGACGGGGAATAACCCCTGTACAGAACGGTCGAGCCCCTGTCCGAAACCCGCTTCGTCGCAGGTGAGACGAGCTGCGGGGGGCGGAATCCAAGGTGCCTCGGAGGGTGTGGTTTGCCTTCCGGGGGGTTGGGTGCGTATGGTGGTAGATCGTTTGATCCCATTTGCCCGGCGCCGAAAAAGAAGAGCGCCGCGTGGCGCGTACTCTCCCTTGCCGTGGCTGACCGCATAGAGGCGGTCCATTGCGAAATCACGGAGTTGACGGGCGCGTGCCGAGACTCCGGAAGGTTTCGCATTTCGCATGTCCATTTCTCATTCTGACCACGCCGTCCTGCCCGAGAACGAGACGACCGACGAGCTGACGGTGGAGCCCACCGTCGAAGCAGCAGAAGCAGTCGAGACCGTCGAGACCGTTCAGGCCGCGGACGTCGTGGAAGCCGCCGAGCAGGTCGTAGTCGAGACCGAGGCGGCTGCTGAGGCCGACGACCAGGCCGACGACAAGACCGTTCAGGCCGACGAGGCCGACAACAAGGCCGACCAGGCCGACAACAAGGCCGACCAGGCCGACGAAGACGCAGAGACGGGCCCCACCTTCGGCGACCTCGGTCTGCCCGAGAGCATCGTCCGCAAGCTCGCCCAGAACGGCGTGACCGCGCCCTTCCCGATCCAGGCCGCGACCATCCCGGACGCCCTGGCCGGCAAGGACATCCTCGGCCGTGGCCGCACCGGCTCCGGCAAGACCCTCTCCTTCGGTCTGCCGATGCTCACGACGCTCGCGTCCGAGGGCCGCACCGAGAAGAAGAAGCCCCGCGGCGTCATCCTGACCCCGACCCGTGAGCTCGCGATGCAGGTCGCGGACGCGCTCCAGCCGTACGGCGACGTGCTCGGCCTGAAGATGAAGGTCGTCTGCGGCGGTACGTCGATGGGCAACCAGATCTACGCCCTCGAGCGTGGCGTCGACATCCTCGTCGCCACCCCGGGCCGTCTGCGCGACATCATCAGCCGCGGCGCCTGCTCGCTCGAGAACACCCAGATCGCGGTGCTCGACGAGGCCGACCAGATGTCCGACCTGGGCTTCCTGCCCGAGGTCACCGAGCTGCTCGACCAGGTCCCGGCCGGCGGCCAGCGGATGCTGTTCTCGGCCACGATGGAGAACGAGATCTCCTCGCTGGTCAAGCGCTACCTGACCAACCCGGTGACGCACGAGGTCGACAGCGCCCAGGGCAACGTCACGACCATGACCCACCACATCCTGATCGTGAAGCCCCGCGACAAGGCGCCCGTCACGGCCGCCATCGCCGCGCGCAAGGGCCGCACGATCATCTTCGTCCGTACCCAGCTGGGCTGCGACCGCATCGCCGAGCAGCTCTGCGAGTCCGGTGTGAAGGCCGACGCACTGCACGGCGGCATGACGCAGGGCGCTCGTACGCGCGTTCTTGAGGACTTCAAGAAGGGCCACGTCAACGCGCTCGTCGCGACCGACGTCGCCGCCCGAGGCATCCACGTCGACGGCATCGACCTGGTCCTGAACGTGGACCCGGCCGGTGACCACAAGGACTACCTGCACCGTTCAGGGCGTACCGCTCGCGCGGGCCGCTCCGGCACGGTCGTCTCGCTGTCCCTGCCGCACCAGCGCCGTCAGATCTTCCGTCTGATGGAGGACGCGGGCGTCGACGCCTCGCGTCACATCATCAACGGCGGCGGCACCTTCGACCCGGAGGTCGCCGACATCACCGGCGCCCGTTCGATGACCGAGGTGCAGGCCGACTCCGCGGGCAACGCCGCGACCCAGGCCGAGCGTGAGGTCAAGGACCTCACCAAGGAGCTCGAGCGCGCCACCCGCCGCGCGTCCGAGCTGCGCGAGGAGGCCTCGCGCCTCACCGCGCGTGCCGCCCGCGAGCGTGGCGACGACCCGGAGACCGCGGTCGCCGAGGCCGCTGCCGCCGCCGAGGCCGCCGTCGAGGCCGCTGTCTCCGTCCCGGAGCAGCCCGTCGCGGCCGCCCGCGAGGAGCGCCGTCCGCAGCGCGACGACCGTGGCAACTACGAGCGTGAGCGCCGTGACGACCGCGGTGGCCGTTCCTTCGAGCGTCGTGACGACAACCGTGGCGGTGGCTCCGGCTTCCGTGGCGGCGACCGTCGCGAGGGTGGTGGCGGCTTCAACCGCGACCGTGGCAACGACAGCCGTGGTGGTGGCCGTTCCTTCGAGCGTCGTGACGACAACCGTGGCGGTGGCTCCGGCTTCCGCGGCGGCGACCGCCGTGAAGGTGGCCAGGGTGGCGGCTTCAACCGTGACCGCAACGACCGCGGTGGCTCCGGCTTCCGTCGTGACGACCGTCCGACCGGTGGTGACCGTGGCGGCTTCCGTGGCGGCGACCGTCGTGAGGGTGGCCAGGGTGGCGGCTTCAACCGTGACCGCAACGACCGTCCCTCGGGCGGCGACCGTGGCGGCTTCCGCGGCGGCGACCGCCGTGAGGGCGGCCAGAGCAGTGGCTCGGGCTTCCGTCGCGACGACCGCCCCTCCGGCGGCCACCGCGGCAGCGACCGTCCGTTCAACCGCGACCGCCGTGACGACCGTCCCGCCGGCGGCGCCCGCTCCGGTGGCCACGACCGCCCGGCGTTCAACCGCGACCGCTCCGGCACCGGCACCGGCTCCTTCGGCCGCCGCGACGACAAGCCGCGCTGGAAGCGCAACAGCTGACCCACGGTCGGTCTGACCTGACCGAAGGGCCCGCACGACGAATACGTCGTGCGGGCGTCCGCGCCGCCACCCAGTCCGGCCTCGGCTGCGCCATGCTCCCCATGGCCCTCGCCGCCTCCCACCAGGAGGCCGGGGGACTGCGCCCGCTTCCCGGCGTGCCCCGGATGCGCT
>NZ_JBHTSF010000044.1:0-60345 GCF_042795295.1 Streptomyces sp. NPDC056486 | reverse complement strand
CCCGATCGGTTCCGGCCACCCCGGCGTTACGTTTCTGCTCAGTTCTCCCTTGAGGGAGTCAGACGTCGTCGTGGGCGACGGCGCGGCGCGCGTCCGCGTCAAGCACGCCCCAGCTGATCAGCTGCTCGGTGAGAACCGAGGGCGACTGGTCGTAGATCACGGCGAGAGTGCGCAGGTCGTCCTGGCGGATCGAGAGCACCTTGCCGTTGTAGTCACCGCGCTGCGACTGGATCGTGGCCGCATACCGCTGCAGCGGTCCCGCCTTCTCGGCCGGGACGTGCGCCAGGCGCTCGAGGTCGAGCACGAGCTTGGGCGGCGGCTCGGCCGCACCGCCCGGAGCGGTGCCGGGCAGCAGCTCCTGGACCGGGACGCCGTAGAAGTCCGCCAGCTCGGCGAGGCGCTGTACGGTCACGGCGCGGTCGCCGCGTTCGTACGAACCGACCACGACCGCCTTCCAGCGTCCCTGGGACTTTTCCTCGACACCGTGGAGGGAAAGGCCCTGCTGGGTACGGATGGCGCGGAGCTTGGCCCCGAGCTGTTTGGCGTATTCGCTGGACATATAGCTCCCCGGACGAAGAACGGTAACTCACTGTGAGGTTACGCAGCGTTACTTGGGTGCGTCAAGCCGAATGGTCCGTACCGACCCTCCGAGGGGGGTCGTGACCGGCGGTGTTGCCGGTGCTGGTAGCGTGGATGGCGCAATTTCGACGTCCTTTAAGGTCCGTCCCGTGAGGCGGAGAAGGAGGTCCGTTTCATATGGACTCGCACGACACGAACGAACCCGATGTCGCCCGGCCCGTGCTCGAAGGCCCGGACATCGCACGGGTGTTGACCCGAATCGCACACGAGATCGTCGAGCGCGCCAAAGGCGCCGAAGACGTGGTGCTGCTCGGCATTCCCACCCGCGGCGTCTTCCTCGCCCGGCGACTCGCCGAGAAGCTCGAAGAAATCACCGGACGCACGATCCCGGTTGGCTCACTCGACATCACGATGTACCGCGACGATCTGCGCATGCATCCGCCGCGCGCACTCGCCCGCACCGAGATTCCCGGTGACGGTATCGACGGCCGCCTCGTCGTCCTCGTCGACGACGTGCTCTTCTCCGGCCGCACCATCCGCGCCGCCCTCGACGGCCTGAACGACATCGGCCGGCCGCGCGCGGTCCAGCTCGCCGTTCTCGTCGACCGGGGCCACCGCGAACTGCCGATCCGCGCCGATTACGTCGGCAAGAACCTCCCCACGTCGCTGCGGGAGACGGTCAAGGTCCAGCTCGCCGAGGAGGACGGCCGCGACGCCGTGCTGCTCGGCGCCAAGCCCGCTTCCGCGTAGGCCCGGCTTCCCCCACGGGCACCGGGGCACACCCCTGCGCGCCCGCGTGCCCGCACACCTCCACATGACGGAGTAAACCCAGATGATGCGACACCTCATCTCGGCCGCCGACCTCACCCGCGACGACGCCGTTCTCATCCTCGACACCGCCGAGGAGATGGCCCGGGTCGCCGACCGGCCGATCAAGAAACTGCCCGCGCTGCGCGGCCGCACGATCTGCAATCTGTTCTTCGAGGACTCGACCCGGACCCGGATCTCCTTCGAGGCCGCCGAGAAGCGCCTCTCCGCCGATGTCATCAACTTCGCCGCCAAGGGATCGAGCGTCTCCAAGGGCGAGTCCCTCAAGGACACCGCCCAGACCCTGGAGGCGATGGGCGTCGACGCCGTCGTCATCCGGCACGGCGCGTCCGGCGCCCCCTACCGCCTCGCCACCTCCGGCTGGATCGACGCCCCGGTGATCAACGCGGGCGACGGCACCCACCAGCACCCCACGCAGGCACTGCTCGACGCCTTCACCATGCGCCGCCGCCTCGTCGGCAGGGACGCGGGCCTCGGCAAGGACCTGAACGGCAAGCGCATCACGCTCGTCGGCGACGTCCTGCACAGCCGGGTAGCGCGCTCGAACGTCGACCTCCTGCACACCCTGGGAGCCGAGGTCACCCTCGTCGCCCCGCCCACGCTCGTGCCGGTCGGCGTGGACAGCTGGCCCTGCGACGTCTCGTACGACCTGGACCGTGTGCTTCCGAAGTCCGACGCAGTGATGATGCTGCGCGTGCAGCGCGAGCGCATGAACGACGCGTTCTTCCCGACCGAGCGCGAGTACTCGCGCCGCTACGGCCTGGACGGCGAGCGCATGGCGAAGATGCCCGAGCACGCCATCGTGATGCACCCCGGGCCGATGGTCCGCGGCATGGAGATCACCGCCGAGGTCGCCGACTCCGAGCGCTGCACGGTCATCGAGCAGGTCGCCAACGGCGTCCACACCCGCATGGCGGTGCTCTACCTGCTCCTTGGCGGCAACGAACCCGCCGTCACCCACACCCGCCCCACCGGTTCCGAGGAGAAGTAAGACATGAGCAAGACCCTGATCCGTGGTGCGAAGGTCCTCGGCGGCGAGCCCCAGGACGTCCTGATCGACGGCGAGACCATCCTTGAGGTGGGCACCGGCATCGAGGCGGCCGACGACGTGACGGTGGTCGAGGCCGACGGCAAGATCCTGCTGCCGGGCCTCGTCGACCTGCACACCCACCTGCGCGAGCCCGGCCGCGAGGACTCCGAGACCGTCCTGACCGGTACGCGGGCCGCCGCGTCCGGTGGCTACACCGCCGTGTTCGCCATGGCCAACACCTTCCCCGTCGCCGACACCGCAGGCGTCGTCGAGCAGGTCTACCGCCTCGGCCAGGAGGGCGGATACGCGGACGTTCAGCCGATCGGCGCCGTCACCGTCGGCCTCGAGGGCAAGAAGCTCGCCGAGCTCGGCGCCATGCACGAGTCGGCGGCCGGTGTCACCGTCTTCTCCGACGACGGCAAGTGCGTCGACGACGCCGTGATCATGCGCCGCGCCCTGGAGTACGTGAAGGCCTTCGGCGGCGTCGTCGCCCAGCACGCCCAGGAGCCGCGCCTCACCGAGGGCGCCCAGATGAACGAGGGCATCGTCTCCGCCGAGCTGGGCCTCGGCGGCTGGCCCGCCGTCGCCGAGGAGTCGATCATCGCGCGTGACGTGCTGCTCGCCGAGCACGTCGGTTCGCGGGTGCACATCTGCCACCTGTCGACCGCGGGCTCCGTCGAGATCGTGCGCTGGGCCAAGTCGCGCGGCATCGACGTGACCGCCGAGGTCACCCCGCACCACCTGCTCCTGACCGACGAGATGGTCCGCTCGTACAACCCGGTCTACAAGGTCAACCCGCCGCTGCGCACCGAGCGCGACGTCATGGCGCTGCGCGAGGCCCTGGCCGACGGCACGATCGACATCGTCGCCACCGACCACGCCCCGCACCCGCACGAGGACAAGGACTGCGAGTGGGCCGCGGCCGCCATGGGCATGGTGGGCCTGGAGACCGCGCTCTCCGTGGTCCAGCAGACGATGGTCGAGACGGGCCTGCTTACCTGGTCCGCGGTAGCCGACCGGATGTCCGTCAAGCCCGCCGAGATCGGCCGGGCGACGGGCCACGGACGCCCCGTCTCGGCAGGTGAGCCCGCGAACCTCACGCTTCTCGATCCGGCTTACCGTGGTGTCGTGGACCCCGCGGGCTTCGCCTCGCGCAGCGGCAACACCCCCTACGAGGGCCGTGAGCTGCCGGGCCGCGTGACGCACACGTGGCTGCGGGGCCGCGCCACGGTCGTAGACGGGAAGCTCGCGTGACATCTCTTCTGGAACTGGCCGCCGACAAGAAATCGGCGGACGTGACCGACTGGGCCGCGCGCGCGGGCTGGGTCGTCGGCCTCCTGCTCTTCATCGCGCTCGTCTACTGGCTGATGCGCGAGGGCTGGAAATGGCGCGGCACGCTCCAGGGCGACCTGCCGGAGCTGCCCAGCGCGCCGAGCGAGCCGGGCCCGGCGAAACTTGAGCTGACCGGCCGCTACCACGGCTCGACCACGGCAGGGCAGTGGCTCGACCGCATCGTGGCGCACGGCCTCGGTACCCGCAGCCGCGTGGAGCTGACGCTCACGGACGCGGGCCTCGACGTCGTACGCCCCGGGGCAGCCGACTTCTTCGTCCCGGCCGGCCAACTGCGCGAGGCCCGCCTCGACAAGGGCATCGCGGGAAAGGTCCTCGCGGAGGGCGGTCTGCTGATCGTCACCTGGGAACACGGCGAGAAGCTGCTCGACTCGGGCTTCCGCTCGGACCACGCGGCCGAGCAGGCCGAGTGGGTCGAGGCCATCAACAACATGATCCATACGACCAGCACGACGGAAGGCACCGCACGATGACGACCTCCACAAGGGGAGCCTCCAGGACTCCCGCCGTACTCGTCCTGGAGGACGGCCGCATCTTCCGCGGCCGTGCCTACGGGGCCGTGGGGGAGACCTTCGGCGAAGCGGTGTTCTCCACCGGCATGACCGGCTACCAGGAGACCCTCACCGACCCCTCGTACCACCGCCAGGTCGTCGTCATGACGGCCCCGCACGTCGGCAACACGGGCGTGAACGACGAGGACGACGAGTCCGCCCGCATCTGGGTCTCCGGCTACGTCGTGCGCGACCCCGCACGCGTGCCGTCGAACTGGCGCGCCAAGCGCTCCCTCGACGAGCAGCTCGCGAACCAGGGCGTCGTCGGCATCTCCGGCATCGACACCCGCGCCCTCACCCGCCACCTGCGCGAGCGCGGCGCGATGCGCGTCGGCATCTTCTCCGGCGAGGCCTGGACCGGCGTCCGCGACGACGCCCTGCTCGCCAAGGTGCAGGCATCCCCGCAGATGAAGGGCGCCGACCTCTCCGCCGAGGTCGCCACCAAGGAGACGTACGTCGTCCCCGCGATCGGCACCAAGAAGTTCACGGTCGCCGCCGTGGACCTCGGCATCAAGGGCATGACCCCGCAGCGCATGGCCGAACGCGGCATCGAGGTGCACGTCCTGCCTGCCACCGCCACGGTTGAAGACGTGTACGCGGTCAACCCTGACGGGGTGTTCTTCTCCAACGGTCCCGGCGACCCGGCCACCGCCGACCACCCCGTCTCCGTCATGCAGGGCGTGCTCGAACGCAAGACGCCGCTCTTCGGTATCTGCTTCGGCAACCAGATCCTCGGCCGCGCCCTCGGCTTCGGCACCTTCAAGCTGAAGTACGGCCACCGCGGCATCAACCAGCCGGTGCAGGACCGCACCACCGGCAAGGTCGAGGTCACCGCGCACAATCACGGCTTCGCCGTGGACGCGCCCCTCGACAAGGTCTCGGACACCCCCTTCGGGCGCGCCGAGGTCTCCCACGTATGCCTGAACGACCAGGTGGTGGAGGGGCTTCAGCTCCTCGACCAGCCGGCCTTCAGCGTCCAGTACCACCCCGAAGCTGCTGCCGGCCCGCACGACGCCGCGTACCTCTTCGACCGCTTCGTATCTCTGATGGAGGGCCAGCGTGCCTAAGCGCTCCGATATCCAGTCCGTCCTGGTCATCGGCTCCGGCCCGATCGTCATCGGCCAGGCCGCCGAGTTCGACTACTCCGGCACCCAGGCGTGCCGCGTGCTCAAGGCCGAGGGCCTGCGCGTCATCCTGGTGAACTCCAACCCGGCGACGATCATGACCGACCCGGAGATCGCCGACGCGACCTACGTCGAGCCGATCACCCCCGAGTTCGTCGAGAAGATCATCGCCAAGGAGCGCCCCGACGCGCTGCTCCCGACCCTCGGTGGCCAGACCGCGCTCAACACCGCGATCTCCATGCACGAGCAGGGCGTCCTGGAGAAGTACGGCGTCGAGCTCATCGGCGCCAACGTCGAGGCGATCAACAAGGGCGAGGACCGCGAGCTCTTCAAGGGCGTCGTCGAAGAGGTCAACAAGAAGATCGGGCTCGGCGAGTCCGCCCGCTCGTACATCTGCCACTCGATGGACGACGTCCTCAAGGGCGTCGACGAGCTGGGCGGCTACCCCGTGGTCGTCCGCCCCTCCTTCACCATGGGCGGCGCCGGTTCCGGCTTCGCGCACGACGAGGAGGAGCTGCGCCGCATCGCCGGGCAGGGCCTCACGCTCTCGCCGACCACCGAGGTGCTCCTGGAGGAGTCCATCCTCGGCTGGAAGGAGTACGAGCTGGAGCTGATGCGCGACAAGAACGACAACGTCGTGGTCGTCTGCTCCATCGAGAACTTCGACCCGATGGGCGTGCACACCGGCGACTCGATCACCGTCGCGCCCGCGATGACGCTGACCGACCGCGAGTACCAGGACCTGCGTGACGTCGGCATCGCGATCATCCGCGAGGTCGGCGTCGACACCGGCGGCTGCAACATCCAGTTCGCCATCGACCCGACGGACGGCCGGGTCATCGTCATCGAGATGAACCCGCGTGTCTCGCGGTCGTCCGCGCTCGCGTCGAAGGCCACCGGATTCCCGATCGCGAAGATCGCAGCGAAGCTCGCCGTGGGTTACACGCTCGACGAGATCCCGAACGACATCACCGAGAAGACCCCGGCGTCCTTCGAGCCGACCCTCGACTACGTAGTGGTCAAGGCCCCGCGTTTCGCCTTCGAGAAGTTCCCGTCCGCCGACTCCACGCTGACGACCACCATGAAGTCGGTCGGCGAGGCCATGGCGATCGGCCGCAACTTCACCGAGGCCCTGCAGAAGGCGCTGCGGTCCCTGGAGAAGAAGGGCTCGCAGTTCACCTTCGTCGGCGAGCCCGGTGACAAGGCCCTTCTTCTGGAAGAGGCCGTCCGGCCGACCGACGGGCGCATCAACTCCGTCATGCAGGCCATCCGCGCCGGCGCGAGCCCGGAAGAGGTCTTCGCACACACGAAGATCGACCCGTGGTTCGTCGACCAGCTCTTCCTGATCAAGGAGATCGCGGACGAGCTCGCCGCCGCCGAGCGCCTGGACGCCGATCTGCTCGCCGAGGCCAAGCGGCACGGCTTCTCCGACGCCCAGATCGCGGAGATCCGCGGCCTGCGCGAGGACGTCGTCCGCGAGGTCCGGCACGCGCTCGGGGTCCGCCCCGTCTACAAGACGGTCGACACCTGCGCCGCCGAGTTCGCCGCCAACACGCCGTACTTCTACTCCTCGTACGACGAGGAGAACGAGGTCGCCAAGCGCGAGAAGCCCGCGGTGATCATCCTGGGCTCGGGCCCCAACCGCATCGGCCAGGGCATCGAGTTCGACTACTCCTGCGTCCACGCCTCCTTCGCGCTGAGCGACGCGGGCTACGAGACCGTGATGGTCAACTGCAACCCCGAGACCGTCTCGACGGACTACGACACCTCCGACCGTCTCTACTTCGAGCCGCTCACGCTCGAGGACGTCCTGGAGATCGTCAACGCCGAGGCGCAGGCAGGCCCGATCGCGGGCGTCATCGTCCAGCTCGGCGGCCAGACCCCGCTCGGCCTCGCGCAGGCCCTCAAGGACAACGGCGTCCCGGTCGTGGGCACCCCGCCCGAGGCCATCCACGCCGCCGAGGACCGCGGCGCCTTCGGCCGGGTGCTCGCCGAGGCCGGTCTCCCGGCGCCCAAGCACGGCACCGCCACCACCTTCGACGAGGCCAAGGCCATCGCCGACGAGATCGGCTACCCCGTCCTCGTCCGCCCGTCGTACGTGCTCGGCGGTCGCGGCATGGAGATCGTGTACGACGAGACCCGCCTCTCCGCGTACATCAAGGAGTCGACCGAGATCAGCCCCTCGCGTCCGGTCCTCGTCGACCGCTTCCTCGACGACGCGATCGAGATCGACGTGGACGCGCTCTACGACGGCCACGAGCTCTACCTCGGCGGCGTCATGGAGCACATCGAGGAGGCCGGCATCCACTCCGGCGACTCCGCGTGCGCGCTGCCCCCGATCACGCTCGGCGGGCACGACATCAAGCGGCTCCGCGCCTCCACGGAGGGCATCGCCAAGGGCGTCGGCGTGCGCGGGCTCATCAACATCCAGTTCGCGATGGCCGGGGACATCCTCTACGTCCTGGAGGCCAACCCGCGTGCCTCGCGCACCGTCCCCTTCACCTCGAAGGCGACCGCGGTGCCGCTCGCCAAGGCCGCCGCGCGCATCTCGCTCGGCGCGACCGTCGCCGAACTGCGCGCCGAGGGCATGCTCCCGGCGACCGGTGACGGCGGCACGCTGCCGATGGACGCGCCGATCTCGGTGAAGGAAGCCGTGATGCCGTGGTCGCGCTTCCGCGACATCCACGGGCGTGGCGTCGACACCATCCTCGGCCCGGAGATGCGCTCCACCGGTGAAGTCATGGGCATCGACTCGGTGTTCGGCACGGCGTACGCCAAGTCGCAGGCGGGCGCGTACGGTCCGCTGCCGACCAAGGGCCGTGCCTTCATCTCCGTCGCCAACCGCGACAAGCGCTCGATGATCTTCCCGGCGCGTGAACTGGTCGCGCACGGCTTCGAGTTGCTCGCCACGTCCGGCACGGCCGAGGTGCTCAAGCGCAACGGCATCAACGCCACGATCGTGCGCAAGCAGAGCGAGGGCGAGGGCCCGAACGGCGAGAAGACGATCGTCCAGCTCATCCACGACGGTGCGGTCGACCTCATCATCAACACCCCGTACGGCACGGGTGGCCGCCTCGACGGCTACGACATCCGTACGGCGGCCGTGTCCCGCTCCGTGCCCTGCCTGACCACGGTCCAGGCGCTCGCCGCCGCCGTCCAGGGCATCGACGCGCTCAACCACGGGGACGTGGGCGTCCGTTCACTCCAGGAACACGCGGAGCATCTGACCGCGGCCCGCGACTAGCAGCCCACCAGGGGGACACCGATCCGGTGTCCCCCTTCTGGTGAGAACACCGAGGACACCCCATGTACAAATTCTTCTTCAACCTCGTCTTCAAGCGCATGGACCCGGAGCAGGCCCACTACACGGCCTTCCGCTGGATCCGGCTCGCTGCCCGCGTCCCCGTCCTGCGCACCTTCGTCGCGGCCGTGCTCGCGCCGCGCCACAAGGAGCTGCGCACCGAGGCCTTCGGGCTTCGCATGCACGGCCCGTTCGGGCTCGCGGCCGGTTTCGACAAGAACGCCGTCGCGATCGACGGCATGTCGATGCTGGGCTTCGACCACATCGAGATCGGCACCGTCACGGGGGAGCCGCAGCCCGGCAACCCCAAGCAGCGTCTCTTCCGGCTCGTGCAGGACCGGGCACTGATCAACCGCATGGGCTTCAACAACGAGGGTTCGGCGGCCGTCGCCGAGCGCCTGGGTGCCCGTAAGGCCGTCTTCAAGACGGTCGTGGGCGTCAACATCGGCAAGACCAAGGTCGTCCCCGAGGATGAGGCGGCCGCCGACTACGTGAAGTCGACCGAGCGGCTCGCCGCCCACGCCGACTACCTCGTGGTGAACGTGTCGTCCCCGAACACCCCAGGCCTGCGCAATCTCCAGGCCACGGAGTCGCTGCGGCCGCTGCTCACCGCCGTACGCGAGGCGGCCGACCGGAGCGTCACCGGGCGGCGCGTGCCGCTCCTCGTGAAGATCGCCCCCGACCTCGCGGACGAGGACATCGACGCGGTCGCCGATCTGGCCGTCGAGCTCGGTCTCGACGGCATCATCGCCACGAACACGACCATCGCGCGCGAGAGCCTCGGTTTGCAATCCGAACCTTCGCTCTACGCGGAGATGGGCGGTCTGTCCGGCGCGCCCCTCAAGGAGCGCTCCCTGGAGGTCCTGCGCCGCCTCTACGCGCGCGTGGGCGACCGCATCACGCTGGTGGGCGTCGGCGGCATCGAGAACGCCGAGGACGCCTGGCAGCGGATCCTCGCGGGCGCCACCCTGGTGCAGGGCTACAGCGCGTTCATCTACGAGGGGCCCTTCTGGGGCCGCGCGATCCACAAGGGGCTCGCCGCCCGTCTGAACACCTCCCCGTACGCCACGCTCGCCGAGGCCGTCGGCGCCGACGTAAGGAAGTCCGCATCATGAGTGCCCTCGAACCCTTCGGTACGCGCCTGCGCCACGCCATGGACGAGCGCGGGCCGCTCTGCGTCGGCATCGACCCGCACGCGTCCCTGCTGTCCGCCTGGGGCCTGAACGACGACGTCGCGGGCCTGGAGCGGTTCACCGGGACCGTCGTCGAGGCGCTCGCCGGTACCGTCGCGGTCTTCAAGCCGCAGAGCGCGTTCTTCGAGCGCTTCGGCTCGCGCGGCATCGCCGTACTGGAGAAGGCCGTCCAGGAGCTGCGCGCCGCCGGCGCCCTGGTGGTCATGGACGCCAAGCGCGGTGACATCGGCTCGACGATGGCCGCGTACGCGGAGACCTTCCTGCACAAGGACTCACCGCTGTTCAGCGACGCCCTCACCGTCTCGCCCTACCTCGGCTACGGATCGCTGAAGCCGGCCGTCGACCTCGCGCGCGAGAACGGCACCGGGCTCTTCGTGCTCGCCCTCACCTCCAACCCCGAGGGCGCCGAGGTGCAGCACGCGGTGCGCGAGGACGGCCGCACGATCGGCGCGACGATGCTTGGGCACTTGGCGGCCGAGAACGCCGGGGCGGAGCCCCTGGGGTCCTTCGGGGCCGTCGTCGGGGCGACGCTGGGGGACCTCTCCTCGTACGACCTCGCGGTCAACGGTCCGCTGCTCGCCCCCGGCCTCGGGGCGCAGGGCGCAACGCCGGCGGATCTGCCGGGCGTCTTCGGGGACGTCGTGCGCAATGTGGTGCCGAGCGTCAGCCGGGGTGTCCTGCGTGAGGGTCCCGACGTGGTGGGTCTGCGCGTCGCGGCGAGCCGCTTCGCGGACGAGATTCGTGAGGCCGTCGCCTCGGCATGAGGGTGGCCTGAGGGTGTTTTTCCGCCTTCGCAGGACGTGTCCGGCCACGTCCTCACGTTTCGCTGATGGCTCACCAAGCCAAATCCGGGGTGAAATGCCCGGAATGTACACCTCGACAGAGGCTGACCAGGACTTTTCGTCTGTTCTCGCTGACTCTGGCGGCCATGCCCGCTAGTCTCCGACGAGAGCGAACGGGCAAGCGCGTTGCACGTTGCTCACCAGGTGTGGGGCGACTAGGTTCCTCACCGGTCCGTATCCGACAGTTCGACATCCGAGGTGACGTAGGCGTGGCTCTTCCGCCCCTTACCCCTGAACAGCGCGCAGCCGCGCTCGAAAAGGCCGCCGCGGCTCGCCGGGAGCGGGCCGAGGTCAAGAATCGACTCAAGCACTCCGGCGCCTCCCTTCATGAGGTCATCAAGCAGGGTCAGGAGAACGATGTCATCGGCAAGATGAAGGTCTCCGCTCTCCTGGAGTCCCTGCCCGGCGTGGGCAAGGTCCGCGCCAAGCAGATCATGGAGCGTCTTGGCATCTCCGAAAGCCGCCGTGTGCGCGGTCTCGGCTCCAATCAGATCGCCTCCTTGGAGCGTGAGTTCGGCGGTGGCGCTGCCTGACGTTCTCAGGCACTCCTGAGAACCTGGATAATCGCTGCATGGCTGCAACATCCCGGGGGACGACCCCCGTGCCCCCGGACGTACGTCCGCGGCTGACCGTGCTCTCCGGCCCCTCCGGGGTCGGCAAGAGCACGGTCGTCGCTCATATGCGCAAGGAACACCCCGAGGTCTGGCTCTCCGTCTCGGCCACCACCCGGAAGCCGCGCCCCGGCGAGAAGCACGGTGTCCACTACTTCTTCGTCTCCGACGAAGAAATGGACAAGCTGATCGCCAACAGCGAGCTGCTCGAATGGGCCGAGTTCGCGGGCAACCGCTACGGCACGCCTCGGGGTGCCGTCCTCGAACGCCTCGAGGCGGGCGAGCCCGTCCTTCTGGAGATCGATCTGCAGGGCGCGCGCCTGGTCCGCGAGTCGATGTCCGACGCGCAGCTGGTCTTCCTCGCCCCGCCGAGCTGGGAGGAGCTGGTCCGCCGGCTCACCGGCCGGGGGACCGAGGCGCCCGAGGTGATCGAGCGCAGGCTCGGCGCCGCAAAGATCGAACTCGCTGCCGAGGCCGAGTTCGACACCACCCTGGTCAATACCTCCGTCGAGGACGTGGCACGCGAGCTGCTAGCCTTGATGAAAGTTGTTTGATTTTCTTCATCCTCAGTAACCCGGCTCGGCCTTCAATTTCCATCCGAAGGTCGAACCCCATCGGAAGGCAGAGAGTGTCCTCTTCCATCACTGCGCCCGAGGGCATCATCAACCCGCCGATTGATGAGCTCCTCGAAGCGACCGACTCGAAGTACAGCCTCGTGATCTACGCCGCCAAGCGCGCGCGCCAGATCAACGCGTACTACTCGCAGCTCGGTGAGGGCCTGCTGGAGTACGTCGGCCCGCTGGTGGACACCCACGTCCACGAGAAGCCGCTCTCGATCGCGCTCCGCGAGATCAACGCGGGTCTGCTGACGTCCGAGGCCATCGAGGGCCCGGCGCAGTAGTCACAGTTCTTTTCTTGCAGTTCTTTTCTTCATCTCAGGCCCGGCAGCGCGACTGCCGGGCCTGTGGTGTGTCATGGAGTCGTACGTTCCCCGGTCCGGGGGACGCGAGTGCGGGGAGGCACGGTGGGCAAGCCCAAGGTCGTTCTGGGGGTCAGCGGCGGTATCGCCGCGTACAAGGCCTGTGAGCTGCTGCGGCGGCTGACCGAGTCGGGCCATGACGTACGCGTCGTGCCGACCGAATCGGCGCTGCACTTCGTGGGGGCGGCCACGTGGTCGGCCCTGTCCGGCAACCCGGTCTCGACCGAGGTCTGGTCCGATGTCCACGAGGTGCCGCACGTACGGATCGGCCAGTCCGCCGACGTCGTGATCGTCGCCCCGGCGACGGCCGACATGATGGCGAAGGCGGCCCACGGCCTCGCCGACGACCTGCTGACGAACACGCTCCTCACCGCCCGCTGTCCGGTGATCTTCGCGCCCGCCATGCACACGGAGATGTGGGAGCACCCGGCCACGCAGGAGAACGTCGCCACGCTGCGCCGCCGCGGCGCCCTCGTCATCGAGCCCGCCGTCGGCCGCCTCACGGGCGTGGACACGGGCAAGGGCCGCTTCCCGGATCCGGTGGAACTCTTCGAAGTCGTACGTCGTGTCCTGGCGCGCGGTGATCTGGCCCAGGACCTCGCGGGCCGGCACGTCGTCGTCAGCGCGGGCGGGACGCGCGAGCCGCTCGACCCGGTCCGCTTCCTGGGCAACCGTTCCTCCGGCAAGCAGGGGTACGCCCTTGCCCGCAGCGCGGCGGCGCGCGGTGCCCGTGTCACGCTCGTGTCGGCGAACGCGGCCCTTCCCGCGCCCGTGGGCGTCGACGTCCTGCCGGTCGGCACCGCGGTCCAGCTCCGCGAGGCGGTCCTGAAGGCGGCGGCGGACGCCGATGCCGTGGTGATGGCGGCGGCCGTGGCCGATTTCCGCCCGCAGACGTACGCGGCAGGAAAGATCAAGAAGAAGGACGGTCAGGAACCGGCGCCCATCGCCCTGGTCCGCAACCCCGACATCCTCGCCGAGATCGCGGGCGAGAGGCCGCGCCCCGGCCAGGTCGTCGTCGGCTTCGCCGCCGAGACGGACGACGTGCTCGCCAACGGCCGCGCCAAGCTGGAACGCAAGGGCTGTGACCTGCTCGTCGTCAATGAAGTGGGCGAGCGCAAGACGTTCGGCTCCGAGGAGAACGAGGCGGTCGTGCTCGGCGCGGACGGCAGCGAGACCCCCGTGCCGTACGGACCCAAGGAAGCGCTCGCGGACACGGTCTGGGATCTGGTGGCTGAACGCCTGCCGAAAAATTCCTGAAAAAATCAGGGTGACCCGCAGAAGAAGCCAGAAGGCCAAAATAAGCCGGACGAAGTCTCCTGCCCAAGCCTCAGCAGAACAGGCGCGAAAACCTGGGCCCGAATGTCACAATCGCCCCACTGGGCGCCTCAAACCCGGGAAATTCGGGCGTGAGGCCCTCTGGTGGAGAACGATTGTCGTACCGCACAATGCAGTGCCGCAGGTCACAGCACTCCCAAGTGGCGAGACACGTGGTCCGGCGGCCGAGTGCGACCGATAAACTGGTCTCGGACGACGTCGAGCGCAGCTCTCGGCCGTCCACCAATGATCAGCCAGCAGCCGCTGCAACCACAGGGAGCGATGTGTCCCGCCGTCTCTTCACCTCGGAGTCTGTGACCGAGGGTCACCCCGACAAGATCGCTGACCAGATCAGCGACACCATTCTTGACGCCCTTCTGCGGGAGGACCCGAAATCCCGGGTCGCCGTGGAGACGTTGATCACCACCGGCCTGGTGCACGTGGCCGGCGAGGTGACCACCAAGGCGTACGCGCCGATCGCGCAGCTGGTGCGCGACAAGATCCTCGAGATCGGTTACGACTCCTCCAAGAAGGGCTTCGACGGCGCCTCCTGTGGCGTCTCGGTGTCCATCGGCTCGCAGTCCCCCGACATCGCGCAGGGCGTCGACACGGCGTACGAGAAGCGCGTCGAAGGCGACGAGGACGAGCTCGACAAGCAGGGCGCGGGCGACCAGGGCCTGATGTTCGGCTACGCCTGCGACGAGACCCCGGAGCTGATGCCGCTCCCGATCCACCTCGCGCACCGCCTCTCGCGCCGCCTGTCCGAGGTCCGCAAGAACGGGACCATCCCGTACCTGCGTCCCGACGGCAAGACCCAGGTCACCATCGAGTACGACGGCGACAAGGCCGTCCGCCTCGACACGGTCGTCGTCTCCTCGCAGCACGCGAGCGACATCGACCTGGACTCGCTCCTTGCCCCCGACATCCGGGAGTTCGTGGTCGAGGCCGAGCTGAAGGCCCTCCTCGAGGACGGCATCAAGCTGGAGACCGAGGGCTACCGCCTCCTGGTCAACCCGACAGGCCGCTTCGAGATCGGCGGCCCGATGGGCGACGCCGGCCTGACCGGCCGCAAGATCATCATCGACACGTACGGCGGCATGGCCCGCCACGGTGGCGGCGCCTTCTCCGGCAAGGACCCGTCCAAGGTCGACCGCAGCGCCGCCTACGCGATGCGCTGGGTCGCCAAGAACGTCGTCGCCGCGGGCCTCGCCGCTCGCTGCGAGGTCCAGGTCGCCTACGCGATCGGCAAGGCCGAGCCGGTGGGCCTGTTCGTGGAGACGTTCGGCACGGCCACGGTCGACACCGACAAGATCGAGGCCGCCATCGCCGAGGTCTTCGACCTGCGCCCGGCCGCGATCATCCGCGACCTGGACCTGCTGCGCCCGATCTACGCGCAGACCGCTGCGTACGGCCACTTCGGCCGGGCCATTCCCGACTTCACGTGGGAGCGGACGGATCGGGTGGACGCTTTGCGGAAGGCCGCGGGGCTGTAAGGCTCCCTCTCTTCGCGAGTTCCGACGGAGCCCGGTGCCCCTGGTGGGGGTGCCGGGCTCCGTCGTGCCGTGGGGATATCGGCCCCGCGGTCGTGTCAGTGCGGTCTGGTAGGAATGCTGCTGTGAGCAGCGAGAATCAGAAATCTGAGGGGGCGGCAGGGGCCGAGCCTCCGGAGCAGCTTGCGCTCATTCGGGACGCGGTGCGCAAGGCCGATGTGCCCCGGGCCAAGCCGCGGACGTGGCGGGGGGCTCCGCTGGCCAAGAGTTTGCCTGTGGCTCGGGTGCTTGTGGACAAAGGCGTGCTGCATCTTGATCGGTACTTCGACTATGCGGTGCCCGAGGAGTTGGACGAGCAGGCGCAGCCCGGGGTGCGGGTTCGGGTGCGGTTCGGGGCCGGGGCGCGGAATGTGCGGGGTGGGCGGCGTGAGGGCGGGGGGCTGATCGACGGGTATCTCGTGGAGAGGGTTGCCGAGTCGGACTACTCCGGGCCCCTGGCCGCTCTGGCGCAGGTCGTTTCGCCCGAGCCCGTGCTCGAGGGTGAGTTGCTCGGGCTTGCTCGGGCCGTGGCAGATCGGTACGCGGGCAGCCTTGCCGATGTGTTGCAACTGGCCGTTCCGCCCCGGCACGCGCGGGCCGAGGCACGCAAGACGGGGGAGGTGCCGGCGCCTCCGGCCGCGCCTGAAGCGGGGTCCTGGCGGCGGTACGGGCATGGGGCGGAGTTCCTCGGGGCGCTTGCCTCGGGGGGTGCGCCCCGGGCCGTGTGGACCGCTCTTCCCGGGCCGGAGTGGGCCGAGGAGATCGCCAGGGCCGTGCAGGCGACTCTTGCTTCGGGGCGTGGGGCTCTTGTCGTTGTGCCTGCCGGGCGGCCCGCGGCGAGGGTCGATGCGGCGCTGACCCAGCTGATGGGGGCGGGGCAGCATGCTCTGCTCACCGCTGATGTGGGGCAGGAGCGGCGGTATCGGGAGTGGCTTTCCGTGCGGCGTGGCGCCGTGCGGGCCGTGGTGGGCACCCGGGCCGCCATGTTCGCTCCCGTACGGAATCTTGGGCTCGTTGTCGTCTGGGACGACGGCGATGCCAGCCATAGCGACGACAATGCTCCCTTTCCGCATGTCCGGGAGGTGCTCGAACTTCGGGCCTCGCGGGACAAGTGCGGTTTTCTGTTGGGGAGTTGGAGTTGCACGGTTGAGGCCGCGCAGCTTGTGGAGAGCGGGTGGGCCGCGCCGCTGGTCGCCGATCGTGAGCAGGTGCGGGGGGCCGCGCCGCTCGTACGGACCGTGGGGGACGGAGATCTCGCCCGGGACGAGGCCGCACGGGCCGCGCGGCTTCCCACGCTTGCCTGGAACGTGGTGCGGGAGGGGCTGAAGCACGGGCCTGTCCTTGTGCAGGTGCCTCGGCGGGGGTATGTGCCCCGGCTCGCGTGCGAGAGGTGCCGGGAGCCCGCGCGGTGCCGGCGCTGTGCGGGGCCGTTGGAGGCGCGGGACGGCGGCGGGCTGTGGTGTGGCTGGTGCGGTGTGGAGGAAGGCGCGTGGCACTGCGGGGAGTGCGGGGGGTTCCGGCTGCGGGCGCAGGTGGTGGGGGCGCGGCGTACGGCCGAGGAGTTGGGGCGGGCGTTTCCCGCGGTGCCGGTGCGGACCTCGGGGCGTGAGCAGGTGCTCGACACCGTGCCGGGGACGCCTGCGCTGGTGGTGAGTACGCCGGGGGCGGAGCCTGTCGCAGAGGGCGGCTATGCCGCTGCCCTGCTGCTCGACGGGTGGGCCATGCTGGGGCGGCCCGATCTGCGGGCCGGGGAGGAAGCGCTGCGGCGGTGGATCGGCGCGGCCTCGCTGGTGCGGCCGCAGGGGGTCGGCGGGACCGTGGTGGTCGTCGCCGAGCCGACGCTGCGGCCTGTGCAGGCGCTCGTGCGGTGGGACCCCGTGGGGCACGCGGTGCGGGAGCTTTCCGAGCGGGCCGAGCTGGGGTTTCCGCCCGTGTCGCGGATGGCTTCGGTGGCGGGGACGTCGGAGGCCCTCTCGGGGTTTCTCGCCGGGGCCGAACTGCCGGGGGACGCGGTGGTGTTGGGGCCCGTTCCGGTGCCTGACGCGGGGCCAGGGCCTGCGCGCCGGGCCGGGGCGGCGCCGGTCGGGGAGCGGTGGGAGCGGGTGCTGATTCGGGTGCCGCCGGGGAGTGGGGCCGCGCTCGCCGCCTCGCTGAAGGTGGCGCAGGCCGCGCGGATGGCCCGGGGGGCCGAGGAGCCGGTTCGGATTCGGGTGGATCCCTTGGATATTGGTTAGGCCGTGTTGCCCCTCCGGGGTGGGTCTGCCTGGCGCTCGGGGCTCGCGATGCCCGTGCTGCGCTTGCCGCCCCGTTCATCGGTGCCCGGCGTGGGCACAACGAGGGCGGCCCGGCAGCGGCTTGGGTGGGGGTTGCGCCAGTGTGGAGCGGCCTGCCCGCCATGGGGGCGAAACGGCGGCGGCTGCCCCGCCGGGTGGGGGACCCGGTGGAGGCAGCCGTCGAAGTTGCCGTGTTCAGCCGTTGCGTGGGCCCGGGAACGCGTTGGGGCGGGGGTCCTCGCGCAGGGCGGGGCTGCCTGCCGTGGGCTGGGTCGGCATCGCGCGGGCCGCGGGCACCGAGGGGAGCGGGGCGCCGACAGGGACCGGGGGCCGGGCGGTCGTGGGGGAGGGGAGGGTCTCCGTGGCGCGCTCGGCGTCCGCCGCCGCCTGGGTCGTGGCCCGACGTGCGCCGTAACGGCGGTGCACCGCCTGCTTGGTGACCCCGAGGGCCGAGCCCACCGCGTCCCACGAGAAGCCCAGCGAGCGGTCGAAGTCCACCGCGGCGGTCACAAGCGTCTCGACGCTGTCCCGCAGTTCCTGGGCGAGGCGGACGGTCGGGGCGGGGGCGCGCCCGTACACGACGAAGCCCGCGGAGGGGCTTGAGCGGCGCGGGCGGTAGACGTTGCCGAGCTGGGCGGTGAGCGTACGCAGTGCGTCCACCTGCCGGCGGACCCGTTCGATGTCCCGAACCAGGAGATGCAGGCTGGCCCGTGCCTGGGCGTCGTGGGTTGCGTGGTCGGCCATGAACAAGCCTCTCGAACCGGCGTTGAAAAGGATCGGGCCGCGTCAGCGGCCCGTTGTGGTCAACTCTTTCTTGACCAACGCGCTAGTTCGTGTGGGGTCACGGTGCAGGGGCGTATGCGCATATGCACGGGGCGCGTGTACGCGCGTACGCCCCCAGGTGAGCGGCACCTTGGGCGGAGCGGTCCGGCACGGGCGGTCCGGCACGGGCGGCCCCGCGGGGAGCGGCCCGGCGGAGCGGCTCATAGACTGGTGCGCTGCCCGCACGTTTCCGTCCCGAGAGGCCGACAGCCACCGATGAAGCTCGTCTTCGCAGGCACCCCCGAGGTCGCCGTCCCCGCCCTGGACGCCCTGATCGCCTCCGACCGGCACGAGGTGGCCGCCGTCGTCACCCGGCCCGACGCCCCCGCGGGCCGTGGCCGCAGGCTCATCGCGAGCCCCGTGGCCCAGCGTGCGGAGGAAGCAGGCATCGAGGTCCTCAAGCCCGCGAAGCCGCGCGACGAGGAGTTCCTGGCGCGGCTGCGCGAGATCGCGCCCGACTGCTGCCCGGTCGTCGCCTACGGCGCGCTGCTGCCCAAGGTCGCCCTGGACGTCCCGGCCCACGGCTGGGTCAACCTGCACTTCTCGCTGCTGCCCGCCTGGCGCGGTGCCGCGCCCGTCCAGCACGCGGTGATGGCGGGAGACGAGATCACGGGGGCTTCCACCTTCCTGATCGAGCAGGGGCTCGACTCCGGGCCGGTGTACGGGACTGTCACCGAGGTCGTCAGGGCCACCGACACCAGCGGTGACCTGCTCACCCGGCTCGCCTTCGCGGGCTCCGGACTGCTCGCCGCCACCATGGACGGCATCGAGGACGGCTCCCTGAAGGCCGTACCGCAGCCCGCCGACGGCATCACCCTCGCCCCGAAGATCACCGTCGAGGACGCCCAGGTGGACTGGGCCGCTCCGGCCCTCCGCGTCGACCGGGTCGTGCGCGGCTGCACCCCTGCGCCCGGTGCCTGGTCCGTGTTCCGCGGTGAGCGGCTGAAGATCATCCAGGCCGCGCTCGTCGCCGACCGCACCGATCTCGCGCCCGGTGAGCTCGCCGCGGCCAAGAACAATGTGTACGTCGGCACCGGCTCGCACGCCGTGGAGCTGCTCTGGGTCCAGCCGCAGGGCAAGAAGCCGATGCGCGGCGCCGACTGGGCGCGCGGGGTGCGGATCGCCCCGGACGAGCGCCTCGGCGCCACCGACGTACGCTGAATCAGTTCGCCCCATCCAATAGCGGAGCACCTTTGAACGACCAGCCCGACCGGCGTCCCCAGAAGCAGGGCAAGCCCGGCAAGCCCCACCGCCGCCCCAAGAAGGACCCCGTCCGCTTCCTCGCCTTCGAGGCGCTGCGGGCCGTGGACGAGCGCGATGCCTACGCGAACCTCGTCCTGCCGCCGCTCCTGCGCAAGGCCCGGGAGAAGGAGGGGCCCGAGAAGTTCGACGCGCGTGACGCGGCGCTCGCCACCGAGCTCGTCTACGGGACGCTGCGCAGGCAGGGAACGTACGACGCGATCGTGGCCGCCTGCATCGACCGGCCGCTGCGCGAGGTCGACCCGCCGGTGCTCGACGTGCTGAACATGGGCGTGCACCAGCTGCTCGGGACGCGTATCCCGACGCATGCCGCCGTCTCCGCCTCCGTGGAGCTGGCGCGCGTGGTGCTCGGTGACGGGCGGGCCAAGTTCGTCAACGCGGTCCTGCGCAAGGTCGCCGCCGACGATCTCGACGGCTGGGTGGAGAGGGTCGCGCCGCCCTACGACGAGGACGCCGAGGACCACCTCGCCGTAGTCCACTCGCACCCCCGCTGGGTCGTCTCCGCGCTCTGGGACGCGCTCGGCGGCGGCCGTGCGGGCATCGAGGACCTTCTGGAAGCCGACAACGAGCGGCCCGAGGTCACTCTCGTGGCCCGCCCGGGGCGCACCACCGCCGATGAACTCCTCGACGTGGTCGGCGAGGAGAACGCGCTGCCGGGCCGCTGGTCGCCGTATGCCGTGCGGCTCAGCGAAGGCGGCGAGCCCGGATCGATCGACGCCGTGCGCGAGGGCCGTGCAGGGGTACAGGACGAGGGCAGCCAGCTCGTCGCGATCGCACTCGCGAACGCCCCGATCGAGGGGCGCGACGAGAAGTGGCTCGACGGATGCGCGGGCCCTGGCGGCAAGGCCGCCATGCTCGCCGGTCTCGCAGCGCAGCGCGGCGCGGCCCTCCTTGCCGCCGAGAAGCAGCCGCACCGCGCCCGCCTCGTCGCGCAGTCCCTGCGCGGCAACCCGGGTCCCTACCAGGTCATCGCCGCCGACGGCACCCGGCCGCCGTGGCAACCAGGCACTTTCGACCGCGTCCTGATGGACGTGCCCTGCACGGGGCTCGGTGCCCTGCGCCGTCGCCCCGAGGCCCGCTGGCGGCGCCGTTCGGAGGACCTGGACGGCTTCGCGCCGCTCCAACGGGGTCTGCTGCGTACCGCGCTGGAGTCCGTGCGCGTCGGGGGCATCGTCGGATACGCCACCTGCTCACCGCATCTCGCGGAGACGCGCGCTGTCGTCGACGACGTGCTCAAGCAGCACGAGGGCGCCGCCGAACTGATCGACGCACGCCCGCTGCTGCCCGGCGTACCGGCCCTGGGTGACGGGCCCGACCTCCAGCTCTGGCCGCATCTGCACGGCACGGACGCGATGTACCTAGCGCTGATCCGGCGGACTGCCTGAGTTCGGACTGCCCGAGGTCACCGCCGGAGTACGGACCGCCCGGTCCTTGCTCAGGGCGTGCGGCCACCACACCTTCGGTCCCACGTCCAGGAACAACGCCGTGACCAGGACGGACCGTACGACGAAGGTGTCGAGCAGGACGCCGATCGCGACCGCGAAGCCGATCTCGGCGAACCCCACCATCGGGAGCGTGCCGAGCGCGGCGAACGTGCCCGCGAGGACCAGGCCCGCCGACGTGATGACCGCACCGGTCGCGGCGAGGCCGGTGAGCACGCCCGCACGGGTGCCCTGTCGGCCTGCCTCCTCACGGATGCGGGTCGACAGGAAGATGTTGTAGTCGATGCCGAGCGCCACCAGGAACACGAAGACGAAGAGCGGGAAGTCCGTGGACTCGCCCGCGTAGTCGAAGATGTGGCGGAAGGCGAGCGCGCTGATTCCCAGGGCGGCGGTGAAGGACAGAACGACCGTCGCGATCAGGAGCAGCGGCGCGACCAGGGCGCGCAGCAGCAGGCCGAGGATCAGCAGGACGACGACGAGGACGAGCGGGATCACCAGCTTGTTGTCGTGGGTCGTGGCGCGGTCCATGTCCAGGATGGCCGCCGTGTTGCCGCCCACCTGCGCGTCCGCGTCGGGCACCGCGTGCACCGCGTCGCGCACCCGCTCCACGGTCCGCTTGGCCGCCCCGCTGTCGGTGGCGTCGGTCGTCGTCGCCTCGAACAGAACCCTGCCCTCGTACTCCGGTTTCGTCCCCGGTGGTACGACGATGCTGGCCGGGACCACCCCGCTGGTCCGGGCGACCACGGCGCGGACCTCGTCGCCCTGATCCGCGTCGGCCACGATCACCAGCGGGTCACCGCTGCCCGCGTCGAAGTACTCGGCCTGCACCTCCTGGCCCACGATCGAGTCCGGCTTGTCCGTGAACGAGTCCGCGTTGCTCAGCCCTTCCGCGCGCAGCTGCGTCATGCCGAGGGCGAGCGCCGCGAGGACCACCGCTGTGACGCTCCAGGTCAGTCGTGGGCGGTGGGCGATGCGGCGGCCCGTGCGGGCCCAGACGCCGCGCTCGGTGGGCTCCTGGGAGCCGTTGTGCGGGACCAGCGGCCAGAAGAGCCACCGGCCGCAGACCACCAGGAGCGCGGGGAACAGCGACAGCATCGCGATCAGGGCGACCGCGACACCGATGGCGGCGACAGGGCCGAGGCCCCGCGTCGAGTTCATGTCGGCGGTGAGAAGGACCAGCATGCTGACGACGACCGTGGCGCCCGACGCGATGACCGCGGGGCCCGCCCGGTGCAGGGCAAGCTGCATCGCTTCGTGCCGGTCCTCGTGCCGGCGCAGCTCCTCGCGGTAGCGGGCGACCAGGAGCAGCGCATAGTCCGTCCCCGCGCCGAAGACGAGGACCGTGAGGATGCCCGCGCTCTGGCCGTTGACCGTCAGGCCCGCGTGCTCCGCGAGCAGGTAGATCAGCGCCTGTGCGGTGAAGAGGGAGACGATCACCGAGATCAGCGGGACGACCAGGAGGACCGGACTGCGGTAGGTGATCAGGAGGATCACGATGACGACACCGGCCGCCGAGAGGAGCAGCGTCGAGTCGAGGCCGTCGAACGCCTCGGAGAAGTCCGCCGACGTTCCGCCGGGCCCGGTGACGTGCACCGCGAGGCCGTCGGCGCTCTCACCGGTCCCGCCGACCCGCTCCCGGATGGAGTCGACGGCGGGCGCGATCCGCTCCCAGCCCTTCTCGTCCATGGTGATGGGCACGAAGACCTGCGCGGCCCTGGCGGCGTCGGCGCCCGAGGCCTTCTTCGTGTCGAAGAGGGGGCCGCGTGTCTCCGCGCCGCGGATGCCGTGGGCGCGCAGTTCCTTGAGCTCGCGGACGTCCTTGGCGATCTGCACCCGGTCCTTGACGGTGAGCCCGCTCTCGCGGGCGTACACGACGATCGCGGGGATCTGTTCGGGCCTGAATTCTTCGGAGATCTTGAGGACTTGCGTGGACTCCGCGGAACCGGGCAGCCAGGACGATGCCTGGTTGTCCTGGGCGTCCGTGAGCTTCTGGGCCAGCGGTGCGGCCGCGACGATCACCACCAGCCAGAAGAGCACCACGAGCCACTTGGTGCGCCGCCCGCACACCAGCCAGGCCACGCCCCGCCCCGCCTGGCGCTGACCGTCCGACCGTTCGTCTGGCATGGCTACCCCCGCTGCCCCACGTGGTGCCGGTGGACCGCCCAGCATGGCACGCGGTCCATGGTCAGAGGAGCCCGTCGGCCCACGCTACGGACCGCGGAGGGCAACGAGCGCCGGGCATGGCAGTCTTGGGGCATGGCCGTGCAGATCAACCCCAGCATCCTGTCCGCGGATTTCGCCCGTCTTGCCGAGGAGGCAACAGCGGTCGAAGGTGCCGACTGGCTCCATGTCGACGTCATGGACAACCACTTCGTCCCGAACCTCACTCTGGGGGTACCGGTCGTAGAGTCCCTGGCACGGGCGACGGACACACCGCTGGACTGCCATCTGATGATCGAGGACGTCGATCGCTGGGCACCGCAGTACGTCGAAGCGGGCGCCGGATCGGTCACCTTCCACGCGGAAGCGGCCGCCGCACCCGTCCGCCTGGCCCGTGAGATCCGCGCCCAGGGCGCCCGCGCCTCCATGGCGCTGAAGCCCGCGACACCCATCGAGCCGTACGAGGACCTCCTCCCCGAGCTCGACATGCTGCTGATCATGACGGTCGAGCCGGGCTTCGGAGGGCAGTCGTTCCTCGACATCATGCTGCCCAAGATCCGCCGCACCCGTGAGCTGATCAGCAAGCATGGCCTCGAACTCTGGCTCCAGGTCGACGGCGGGGTCTCGGCCGCGACCATCGAGCGCTGCGCCGAGGCGGGCGCCGACGTCTTCGTGGCGGGCTCCGCGGTGTACGGCGCGGACGACCCGGCGGCGGCGGTACGTGCACTGCGCACCCAAGCGGCGGAGGCGACGGCAGGGGCGGCATGGGCGTGCGGCCACTGAGCCACAAGAACATGAACGCGGTCCTCCGGGGCTGATCAAGTACGTCGGATCTGCAAGGATGAACGGCGAACCCAGGTTGTGCTGCGGCAATGCGCGTGAAGCCGTGGCAATGCGCGCGAAGCCGCACCAATGCGTATGAATGCGTATGCGTGTCAGTGCGTGTGAATGCGTGAACGACAGTTGCTTGAAATGACAGTGAGGAGATCGTCGTGTCGACGGGCGGCCGGTCAGCCATGCGGATGGGACCCGCGGAGCTGGTGCAGGCGGCGGCCATGGCCCGCCGCTTCTATCTCGAGGGCAAGTCCAAGATCCAGATCGCCGAGGAGTTCGGCGTCAGCCGCTTCAAGGTGGCCCGGGTCCTGGAGACGGCCCTCGAGCGCGATCTCGTACGGATCGAGATCCGTGTGCCCGCCGAGCTGGACGCGGAGCGCTCGGACGCGCTGCGCGCCCGCTACGGCCTGCGGCACGCGGTCGTCGTCGAGTCGCCCACCTCGGCCGACGAGGTCGAGGAGTCGCCCGATCCCGAGAACCTCGGCGAGGTCGCGGCCGATCTGCTCGGCGAGCTGGTCAACGAAGGCGACGTCCTCGGCCTCGCGTGGGGGCGCTCGACCATCCACATGGCGGCTGCTCTCGACCAGCTGCCGCCGTGCACCGTGGTGCAGCTGACGGGTGTGTACGACGCCGGGACCGCCGAACGCGGTTCGGTCGAGGCCGTGCGGCGTGCCGCGCAGGTCTCCGGCGGCGAGGCCCACCCCATCTACGCGCCGATGCTGCTCCCGGACCCGGCCACGGCCGCCGCGCTGCGGAACCAGACCGGGATCGCGCGGGCGTTTGAGTACTTCGACAAGGTCACCGTCGCCGCCGTCTCCATCGGCTCCTGGGAGCCCGGCATCTCCACCGTCCACGACATGCTCAGCGACGAGGAGCGCGCGCACTACGCTTCGCTGGGAGTGGCCGCGGAGATGTCCGCGCACCTCTTCGACGCCGAGGGGCGTCGGGTCGGGCGTGATCTGGGGGAGCGGTGCATCACCGTCGAGGCGGATCGGCTTCGCCGCATTCCCGAGGTCGTCGCCATTGCCGGTGGGCAGCGGAAGGCCGCCGCGATTGATGCCGTGCTGAGGTCCGGGCTTGTCACCAGCCTGGTTACGGACACGGCTGCCGCTGATCAGTTGCTGGTCAGGGGGGCTACTCCGCATCCCGCGCTGGACCGGGAGGATCCGGACGGCAGCTGAGTGGCTGCGGGTCGTGGGGGCTGGTCGCGCAGTTCCTCGCGCCCCTACCGGGGCGCTATGGCAGCATCTGTCGCATGTCGACCCGGTTCGTGCCTCGCGTGCTGGCGGCGCTCCTTGTCTGCCTCGCTGTCCTCGTCACCGGGTGTTCCTCCGCCAGCGGCGGGGACGCGGAGGCCTCAGCCCCCGCCTGGGCGCACGGCATGGACACCGTCCAGGCCGACCGGCTGCCCGCCGAGGCCCGGGGGACGTTGCGGCTCATCGCTGACGGCGGGCCCTTCCCGTACGCCAAGGACGGTTCCGTCTTCGGCAACTTCGAGGGAGAGCTGCCGAAGCAGCGGCGCGGCCACTACCGCGAGTACACCGTGCGCACCCCCGGCGAACGTGACCGGGGCGCACGGCGGATCGTCACCGGAAGCGGCGGCGAGACCTACTACACCGACGACCACTACGCGTCCTTCAAGGCGGTACTGAGATGACGTCCGAACCGCTGGCGCCGGTCCTTGCGGCCGTCCGCGCCGCCGGCCTGAGCACCGTTTCGATCGACCTGAGCGGGGTGAGCGACAAGGCGGCCTTCATGGACCGCTGCGCCCGCGCGCTAGAGCTCCCCGACTGGTTCGGGCGCAACTGGGACGCGCTCGCCGACTGCCTCACGGACCTGGGATGGGCGCCCGCCGCACCCGGCCGTCTGCTCGTCGTCACCGGCTGGCAGGAGTTCGCCGAAGCGGCGCCCCAGGAGTGGATCGTCGCCCAGGAGGTGTTCACCGACGCGGTGGCATACGCGCGAGAACGCGGGACGGGTCTGGAGATCGTCCTCGCGCTCGGCACGCACGCCTGAGCGGACGGTGACCGTCGTGGCCGGTTCTTGGAGGATCCGACCAGGGCTCTCACGCCCCGGCTGGGTGATCATCCCAGGCGGCACATCGCCCCGGACATGGGACACTGAAGTACGTGCTTTTCCCTCGGCCTAACTGTCCGGGGGCCACCTCTGATCGACTGGGATGAGCAGCACGTGCGTTTCCTCAATGACATCCAGCCTGCGTACGACCTGACGTACGACGACGTCTTCATGGTGCCGCGGCGCTCCGCCGTCGGATCGCGACAGGGTGTGGACCTCTCCGCCCCGGACGGCACCGGCACCACGATCCCGCTGGTCGTCGCGAACATGACCGCGATCGCCGGGCGCCGGATGGCCGAGACCGTCGCCCGCCGCGGCGGCCTCGTCGTGATTCCGCAGGACATTCCGATCGAGGTCGTCACCGAGGTCATCTCCTGGGTCAAGACGCGCCACCACGTCCTGGACACCCCCATCGTCCTGGCCCCCACGCAGACCGTCGCCGACGCGATCGCCCTGCTCTCCAAGCGCGCACACAACGCGGCCGTCGTCGTGGACGCCGATCAGAAGCCGCTCGGCGTCGTCACCGACACGGACCTGAACGGCGTCGACCGCTTCACCCAGATCTCCGAGGTCATGTCGAAGGACCTCGTGCTGCTCGACGCGGACATCGACCCGCGCGACGCCTTCAACAAGCTGGACGCCGCCAACCGCCGCTACGCCCCCGCCGTGGGCAAGGACGGCCGCCTCGCCGGCATCCTGACCCGTACGGGCGCCCTGCGCGCGACGCTCTACTCGCCCGCCCTCGACGCCGACGGCAAGCTGCGCATCGCCGCCGCCGTCGGCATCAACGGCGATGTCGCGACCAAGGCCAAGCAGCTCCTCGACGCGGGCGCCGACACGCTCGTCGTGGACACCGCGCACGGCCACCAGGAGTCGATGATCGCCGCGGTGAAGGCCGTGCGCGCGCTCGACCCGCAGGTGCCGATCGTCGCGGGCAACATCGTCGCCGCCGAAGGCGTACGGGACCTGATCGAGGCCGGTGCCGACATCATCAAGGTCGGTGTGGGCCCCGGTGCCATGTGCACCACGCGCATGATGACCGGCGTCGGCCGCCCGCAGTTCTCGGCGGTGCTCGAATGCGCCGCGGAGGCCGCGAAGTTCGGTAAGCACGTGTGGGCCGACGGCGGTGTCCGCCACCCCCGTGACGTGGCCATGGCGCTGGCCGCCGGTGCGTCGAACGTCATGATCGGCTCGTGGTTCGCCGGGACGTACGAGTCCCCGGGCGACCTGCAGCAGGACGCCAACGGCCGCCTCTACAAGGAGTCGTTCGGCATGGCGTCGGCGCGTGCGGTGAAGAACCGCACCAGCGAGGAGTCGGCTTACGACCGTGCCCGCAAGGCGCTCTTCGAGGAGGGCATCTCGACTTCGCGGATGTTCCTGGACCCGGAGCGGCCCGGCGTGGAGGACCTGATCGACTCGATCATCGCGGGCGTCCGTTCCTCCTGCACGTACGCCGGTGCCGGCTCGCTGGCGGAGTTCGCCGAGCGGGCCACCGTGGGTGTGCAGAGCGCCGCTGGTTACGCGGAGGGCAAGCCCCTGCACGCCAGTTGGAGCTAGGGGCTTCGCGGGGAGCTGTGCCATTCGTCCGCGGGTTTGCCGTGGCTGGTCGCGCAGTTCCCCGCGCTCCTTCGGGGCGCTGACACCACCGCCTTCGCCAGCAGCTCGTGGCCCTCGTCGCCCGGATGTACGCCGTCGACCAGGTGTCCGGCGTGCAGCAGCTCGCGGCCCGGCAGTAGATCCACTCCCGCGTCCAGTGCCGCCCGCTCCACGGCGGTCCGCAGCTCCCCGAGCGTGGCGCCCAGCGCGTTCGGTGTCGTCTCGGCGTCCGGGCGGATCACCGGGGAGACCACCAGGAGGGGAACGTCCGGGTGACCCCGACGCACCAGGGCCAGGAACGCCCGCGCCGTCTCGTACAGCAGCCCCGCCGAATGCGGCGTACGTGACCAGCAGTTCGTGCCGAAGGCGACGGTGAGCAAGTCGGCTTCCAGTGAGGCGAGTTGCTCGGCCGACGCCAGTTCTCCGCGCGCCGCGCCCGCGTATCCGAGATTCACCGACTCCACGCCGAGAGCCCGTCCCGCAAGGGCGGGCCACGCCAGATGGGGCCGTGAGACCGACCAGCCCTCCGCGATCGAGTCACCGTGGACGAGCCAGCGCGGTCGGCGGGCGGCAGGCGTCAGGGTGCCGTCGACCGGGCGAACGCCGTGCAGGACGGGCCGGAGCGCCTCCGGCAGGTGCAGGGTGAACTCGCCGTCGGGATAAGGGAGATGGACCAGCACCCGGTGCTCGCCCGGCGGCGGTGCGGGGGTGTCGATGGCGTCCTCGCCGGCGAGCAGCGTGAACATCGCGGGCGCGTCGCGGTACGAGTCCGCAGCTGACGGGGGAGAAGCGGTGTACGCGATCTCCACGGCGCTCACCCCGCACGCGGTGAACTCAAGCCGCACCCCGGCCGGTAGGCCCGCCCGCTCCCACGTGTCCCCGGGCAGCCGCTCCCGGTCGGCCGGGTCGGCACGCACCGCCCGGCCGTCCTCGGTCCACCAGGCCGCGCCGCGCACGAACTCCCTCACCGCGCACCCCCGATGGTCGGATACGGGAACTTCACGCCGACCCCGCCGTCCACGACGAGCGTCTGGCCGGTCACGTAGGAGGAGAGCGGCAAGGCGAAGAAGAGCAGGGCCGATGCGATGTCCGAGGTCTCGGCCACCCGGTCGAGCGGGGCGTTGCGGGCGTTCCGCGCGCGGCCCTCTTCGCCGATCAGGCCCGCCACCCGTGGCGTCCAGACGACACCGGGCGCCACCGCGTTCACCCGTACCCCGCGCGGGCCGTACTCCACCGCCGCCGAGCGGACCAGGGAGATCAGGCCCGCCTTGGCCGCGCCGTAAGCGGCGTGCAGGGGCGCTGCCGTCAGGCCCGACACCGACGCCACGAAGACCAGGGGGCCGCCGCCCGCGTCGGCGAGCGCCTCGCCGCCGTACTGGACCGCGAGCCAGGCGTGCCGCAGGACGAGGGAGAAGTGCCAGTCCCAGGACGCGTCGTCAAGCTCGTCAAGCGGCGCGTAGCGGGCCATGCCGACGATGTCGACGACACCGCCTATCGGGCCCAACTCCCGGCGCGCGTGCGCGAAGAGTTCCCGCATCTCTTCGCGGCGCGTCACGTCGGCGACGTACGCGATGCCGCCCGTCTCGGCCGCGACGGCTTCGGCGCGGCCCTTGTCGAGATCCACGCACAGGACCCGCGCGCCCGCAGCCGTGAGCGCGTGCGCCGTCTGGCGGCCGATGCCGTTGCCCGCGCCGAGCAGGACGAAGGTGCGGTAGTCCAGGCGGTGCAGGGCGGCGTAGTCGGGGACGGGCGATGCGTCGAGAGGCTCGCTCACGGCGTCGCCCGCCGAAAGCTCACTCACGGTGTCGCCCGCCGGGGCCGGTACGACGCCAGCTCCGGGATGACTTCCTTGCCCAGGATCTCGATCGTGCGCAGGATCTCCTGGTGCTCCAGATAGCCCCACTGGACGTAGCAGATGAGCTGGTCGATGCCGAGGTCGGCGTAGCGCTTTGCCTTGCGGACGATGGTCTCCGCGTCACCGATCAGGATCATGTCGCCGTCGTTGAACTCCTCGACGGGGACGTTCCCTTCGATGATCGGGGTGAGGAACGGGAAGGTCCGTTCGCGCTCGTCGGGGGTCAGGTGAGGCAGCTCCCAGTCGAGCGTGAACTGGGCCAGGTTGCGGTACCACCAGGCCACCGAGTCCCAGACCCGCCGCGAAGGCCGGTCCGCCACGTGCACCAGCGTGTACGCGCTGACGCGGTCCGTGGTGACGTCCGTGATCGGGGCGGGTGTGCTCGCCGCCGCGCGGTAGGCGGCGACCTGGCGGGCCATCGCGTCCAGCGGCTGCATGATCGAGAAGGAGAGCAGACCGAGGCCCGCCGCGCCCGCGACCTCCGCCGAACCGGGGGATGTGGCCGCCATCCAGCACGGCGGGTGCGGGTCCTGGACCGGCTTGGGCGTGACCATCCGCCGGGGGAAGGTGAAGCGCTCCGACTCGTAGGCGAAGTACTCCTCGCGCCACATGCCCGTCACGATCTCGATCGCCTCGCGCCAGTCGGACCGCGACTGCTCGCGGTCGACGCCGAAGGCCGTCTGCTCCATGGGGGTCGACCGCCCCGTGCCCCACTCCACACGCCCGTCCGAGAGCACGTCCACCGCCGCCACCTTCTCCGCGATCCGCTGCGGGGGAGTGAAGCCGAAGGGGGTGAGCGTGACGCCGAAGCCGAGGCGTATCCGCTCGGTGAGCGCCGCGAGATGCCCGAGAAGGACCTCGGGCGCGGGGCAGTGCGAGCGGCCCTCGCGGAAGTGGTGCTCCACGGCCCACACCGTGCGGAAGCCGACCCGGTCCGCGAGCCGGATCTGCTCCACGGCCTCGCGGTAGGCGCGCTGCTCGGCGGTGCGCTGGCCGTGGGGGTGGGGTCCGTTCCAGGGCTTCGGTACGTCGATCTCGTACAGCACATCGAGGTCCATGGCCTGCTGCCTCCCTCTCGACCCGGGTGCGCGATCGGCTCGACCGGGGTGCACGATGAGGCAGATCTGACGAAGTGTCAACCACTTCCCCGGCGCCTCGGCACGCAACGGACGAATCGGACCGCGCAACGAAGACCCGCGGGGAGGCGAAGTACGCAACGATCATGCGGGGCCGCGCAAGGTTGCTGCATTACGTACGTGAAGCGCGCCTCATAGAGTCATCCGCTGTACGTGGTGTGGCAGGGTCCGCATGCTCGGCGGTCCCCGACCATGCGTGGGAGCTGCCGCGGGCCCCGCCGCCCTGACCGGCAGCGATGAAGGAGCCACGCGTGCTCGACCAAGGCGCACCCCCGCAAGACCACCCAAACCCCTCGGGGGCCAGGGGGCTCGGCGGTCGCTTGATGCGGCGCAAGCCGGTGGAACTCCTGGTCGCGGAGGGTGGTCAGGGTGAAGGCGGCTCGCTGCGGCGCTCCCTCGGCATGTGGCAGCTGACCATGATCAGCATCGGTGCCACGCTCGGCACCGGCATCTTCGTCGTCCTCGGCGAGAGCGTCCCGAAGGCCGGGCCGGCCGTGACGATCTCCTTCGTGATCGCCGGTCTCACCGCGCTCTTCTCCGCGC
Organism: Streptomyces sp. NPDC056486; assembly: GCF_042795295.1. Lineage (NCBI taxonomy): Bacteria > Bacillati > Actinomycetota > Actinomycetes > Kitasatosporales > Streptomycetaceae > Streptomyces > Streptomyces sp. NPDC056486. Next base: position 29,117 of record NZ_JBHTSF010000044.1, on the reverse strand, counting down.
TCTCCTACGCCGAGCTTGCGGGTTCCATACCGGTCGCCGGATCCTCGTATTCGTACGCGTACGCAACGATGGGTGAACTCGTCGCCTGGGTCTGCGGATGGTGCCTGGTCCTGGAGTACGGCGTTTCTGTCGCGGCGGTCGCCGTCGGCTGGGGCGAGTACCTCAACGAGCTGCTCGACGGAACGATCGGTGTCACCATCCCGGACGTGCTCTCATCGGCACCCGGTGAGGGCGGCGTCATCAACCTGCCCGGCCTGATCGTCGTGCTGCTCGCCATGGTGTTCCTGCTCGGCGGCGCCAAGGAATCGGCGACGGCCAACACGATCATGGTCATCGTGAAGATCGCCGCACTCGTGCTCTTCTGCACCATCGGTTTCATGGGCTTCAAGTCCGGCAACTACTCGGACTTCATGCCGCTCGGCACGGCGGGCGTCAGCGCCGCCGCCGCGAGCCTCTTCTTCTCGTACATCGGCTTCGACGCCGCCTCCACCGCCGGTGAGGAAGCGAAGAACCCGCAGCGCGACCTGCCCCGCGCGATCATGCTCTCGCTGGTCATCGTCACGGCCCTCTACGTCCTGGTCGCGGCCGTCGCCGTCGGCGCCTGGAACTGGAAGGACTTCGAGGGCTCGGAGGCCACGCTCGCCGCGATCATGAACGACGTCACCGGGCAGGGCATGTGGGGCACGATCCTCGCCGCCGGCGCGGTCATCTCCATCGCGTCCGTCGTCCTGACCGTCCTCTACGGCCAGACCCGCGTCCTGTTCGCCATGTCCCGCGACGGCCTGGTCCCCAAGGTGTTCGGCAAGGTCAGCAAGAAGACGGGCACGCCCCGCGTGAACACCGTCATCGTGTCGCTGTTCTGCGCCGCGCTCGCCTCCGTCATCCCGCTCGGCAAGCTCGTCGACGCCACCAGCATCGGTACGCTCTTCGCCTTCGGCCTGGTCAACATCGCGGTGATCGTGCTGCGCCGGACGCGCCCGGACATGCCGCGCACTTTCCGGGTGCCGCTGGGCTGGCTGTTCCCCGTGCTCGGCTTCGGCTTCTGCGCGTACAACATGTTCAGCCTCGACTCCATCACCTGGATCGTCTTCGGTGTCTGGATGGCCGTCGGCCTCGTGTTCTACTTCTTTTACGGCATGAGCCGCTCCCGATTGGCCTCCGCAGAGAAGTGATCCACCCCCAGTGCGACTGAACGATCTCGACGAACGCATCGTGCACGCCCTCGCCGAGGACGCCCGCCGTTCCTACGCCGACATCGGCCAGCTGGTCGGGCTCTCCGCGCCCGCCGTCAAGCGGCGCGTGGACCGGCTCCGCGAGACCGGCGCCATCACGGGATTCACCGTGCGGGTCGACCCGGCCGCGCTCGGCTGGGAGACCGAGGGGTTCATCGAGATCTACTGCCGCCGCAACACCTCGCCGGAGGCGATCCGGCGGGGTCTGGAGAGGTATCCGGAGATCGCGTCCGCGTCCACCGTCACCGGTGACGCGGACGCGGTCGTCCAGGTCTTCGCCGCCGACATGCGGCACTTCGAGCGGGTGCTCGAGCGGATCGCGGGCGAGCACTTCGTGGAACGGACGAAGTCCGTGCTCGTGCTTTCGCCTTTGATGCGGCGATTCTCGTCCGGGGCGCCCGCGTAGCGCCTCTGCCGCGGGTCGGGCGCTACTTCATCGGCAGTACGTGGAGATCGCCGCTGCCCGGCTTGGTCTTGTCGAACGGGGCCGCGCTCACGCACTTGGGCATGTCGTCCGGCAGATCGTTCGGGATGCCGACCATGGCCCAGCTGTAGCCGAAGCGGTCCTGCTTGCCCTTGCCCTGGTCGTGGACCGTCAGGCCGAGGCGCTTGCCGACCGCCCCTTTGAGGCCGCCGTCCGCCTTCGTGACGACCGCAGACACCGTGGCGACCTTTCCGCCGGTCAGCAGGCAGTCCACGCGGGCCTCGGCGGAGCCGCCGAACTTGGGCTTCTCCATGTAGTGGCTGAGTTTGATCGTGCCGTGGGCCTTCCCCGGGTCGTTCTTGTCCGCCGCGTCCAGATGGGCGTCGATGGTGATGGTGGCGTTGTCGCCGGGGGGCCGGTCCAGCTTGGCGGTTCCGGTCAGGGCTGCGGCCTCGCGCCCGGGGTGCGGGGCGTCCGAAGCGGTCGTGTCCGACGCGGTCGCGGAGCCCGCGACTCCGGCGAGCGCGAGGAGCGTGGCGCCTACGGCGACGACTCGGATGAGGGTGGAGCGGCGGTGCATGTGAAGCCCCCGTCTGACTGTGGTCGGCCCGGTCCTTCCGGGCGTGATCCACACTCCCGTGGACCGGTGCCCGTCGCATCGCGCGCAAGGTGGTGACCGGCTCCGCCGTGCGGCGGGGGACAGCTGGTCCGTGAGGTGGAGATGCCGGGCCCGCCCGACCCCCGTACGGGCGAGCCCCGGCGCGTCAGCCGGTCGGGTACGTGAGGTGCCAGGGCTTGACGTGGAAGTCGCCGGTGCCCTTCTTGACCTTCTCGAAGGGGGCCGAGCTCGTGCACTTCGGCAGCTTCTTGGTCCCGTCGGGGCCGCCCACCGCGGCCCAGCTGTAGCCCACGCGGTCGTGCTTGCCCTGGTCGTGGACGCTGAAGCCGACGCGGCCGCCCTTGATGTCCTTGAGGTTGGTGGCGGTGATGATGCCGGTGGCCGTGGCGACCTTGCCGCCCGTCATCAGGCAGTCGATGCGGCCCTTCGCCCAGCCGCCCTTGCCGCCCGGCTTGTCGAGGTGGACGAAGCGGAAGGTGCCGGTCGCCTTGTCCGGGCGCATGTTGTGGCGCTGCGGGAGGTGGGCGTCGAAGGTGAACGTCACGTCCTCGGTGGTCTTGCGGTACAGCTTCGCGGTGCCGGTGAGCGTGGCGGCCTCGCGCTTCTGTGCGTGCGGGCGGGCCTCGGCGGCCCGGCGCGCGCCGCCGCCGTCGCCGTCGTCGTCGTCGGAGGCGACGGCCGCTCCCGCGGCTCCGGCGCAGATCAGCAGGGCGGTTCCGATGGCGATCACGCGGCTGCGAGCGGTCCGGGTGCTTGTGTTGCGGCTCACGGGGAGCCTCCGTCCGAAGTGCCGTTCACCCGGTCCTTCCGGGTGAGATCACGCTCCCGCGGCAGGGGGTCCCGGCACGTCCGGCCACGGGCGGCAATCCGCCTCCGCCGCGCGGCGGGGGACACCCCCGCGCACCGTGCGCCATGCGGTGGACATCACTACGACCCCGGTCCCATGCCGCCACGCAACGAATCGCCGATCAGGGCCTCACACGCGCAACAGATCGAGCAGTAGCCCGCAACGCTCGCGCCTTGTCGGGCGAGGGCTGCCGACCGTAGCGTCTAAACGATCCCCACCAGCCCCTTCGTACGCCCCGAGGTCCGTCATGCCCCCGCTGCGCACCGCCCTGCTCCAGAGCTCGGGCCGCCCCGGCTCCGTCGCCGCCAATCTCAAGGCGCTCGACGAGTCCGCCGCCCGTGCCGCCGAGGCGGGCGCGGGCCTTCTGGTGGCGCCCGAGATGTACCTCACCGGGTACGCCATCGGCGACGACGTGCCGCGTCTGGCCGAGGCCGCCGACGGGGCATCGGCCGCCGCGATCGCCGAGAGCGCCGTACGACACGGCGTCGCGATCGCCTACGGCTACCCGGAGCGGGACGGCGAGCAGGTCTTCAACTCCGTCCAGCTGATCGGCACCGACGGCACGCGCCTGGCGAACTACCGCAAGACCCACCTCTTCGGCTGCTTCGAGCGCGACTCCTTCACCCCCGGTGAACAGGCCGTCGTCCAGGCCGAGTTGGGCGGTCTGCGGATCGGCCTGATGATCTGCTACGACGTGGAGTTCCCGGAGAACGTCCGCGCGCACGCCCTCGCGGGCACCGACCTGCTGCTCGTGCCCACGGCCCAGATGCACCCCTTCCAGTTCGTCGCCGAGTCCGTCGTTCCGGTGCGGGCCTTCGAGAACCAGATGTACGTCGCCTACGTCAACCGGGTCGGCAAGGAAGGGGAGTTCGAGTTCGTCGGGCTCTCCACACTCGCAGGGCCCGACGGAGTCGCGCGCACCCGCGCCGGGCGGGACGAGCAGCTGGTGTTCGCCGACGCGGACCCGGCCTTCCTCGCCGCGTCGCGCGAGGCCAACCCCTATCTGCGCGACCGACGCCCGGATCTGTACGCGTCCCTGAGCTGAATCTCCCGAGCCTCCCTCTCCCGAGCCTCCCCCTTCTTCTGTTCTGCCGTTCCCGCAAGGAGTCCGTACCCCATGACGTCCACGGTGCCCAACGCCGTCCAGCACACCGACGCGCAGCCTCCGATCACCATGTTCGGTCCGGACTTCCCGTACGCGTACGACGATTTCCTCGCGCACCCGGCGGGCCTGGGCCAGATACCCGCGACCGAGCACGGCACGGAGGTCGCGGTCATCGGCGGTGGCCTGTCCGGCATCGTGGCGGCGTACGAACTGATGAAGATGGGCCTCAAGCCCGTCGTCTACGAGGCCGACCAGATCGGTGGCCGCCTGCGCACCGTCGGCTTCGACGGCTGTGACGGCGATCTGACCGCCGAGATGGGCGCGATGCGCTTCCCGCCGTCCTCGACGGCGCTGCAGCACTACATCGACCTGGTGGGCCTCAAGACCCAGCCGTTCCCCAACCCCCTCGCGGAGTCGACCCCCTCGACGGTCGTCGACCTCAAGGGCGAGTCCCACTACGCGACGTCCGTCGACGACCTTCCCCAGGTCTACCGCGACGTGATGAACGCCTGGAACTCCTGTCTGGAGGAGGGCGCCGACTTCTCCGACATGAACCGCGCCCTGCGCGAGCGCGACGTACCGAAGATCCGTGAGATCTGGTCGAAGCTCGTCGAGAAGCTCGACAACCAGACCTTCTACGGCTTCCTCTGCGAGTCCGAGGCATTCAAGTCCTTCAGGCACCGCGAGATCTTCGGCCAGGTCGGCTTCGGCACGGGCGGCTGGGACACCGACTTCCCGAACTCCATCCTGGAGATCCTGCGCGTCGTCTACACCGAGGCCGACGACCACCACCGCGGCATCGTCGGCGGCAGCCAGCAGCTTCCGCTGCGGATGTGGGACCGCGAGCCGCAGAAGATCGTGCACTGGGGGCTCGGCACGTCCCTGAGCTCGCTGCACGAGGGCGGGGTGCCGAAGCCCGCCGTGACCCGGCTCGACCGCACCGCGGGCAACCGCGTCACCGTCACCGACGCGTCGGGCGACATCCGCACGTACCAGGCGGCGATCTTCACCGCCCAGTCCTGGATGCTGCTCTCCAAGATCGCGTGTGACGACACGCTCTTCCCCATCGACCACTGGACGGCGATGGAGCGGACCCACTACATGGAGTCCTCCAAGCTCTTCGTGCCCGTGGACCGGCCGTTCTGGCTGGACAAGGACGAGGAGACGGGCCGTGACGTCATGTCGATGACGCTCACCGACCGGATGACGCGCGGTACCTACCTGCTCGACGACGGGCCGGACAAGCCCGCCGTCATCTGCCTCTCCTACACCTGGTGCGACGACAGCCTGAAGTGGCTGCCGCTCTCGGCGAACGAGCGCATGGAGGTCATGCTCAAGTCGCTCGGCGAGATCTATCCCAAGGTCGACATCCGCAAGCACATCATCGGTAACCCGGTGACGGTGTCGTGGGAGAACGAGCCCTACTTCATGGGCGCCTTCAAGGCGAACCTGCCCGGCCACTACCGCTACCAGCGGCGCCTGTTCACGCACTTCATGCAGGGCTCGTTGCCCGAGGACAAGCGGGGGATCTTCCTCGCCGGTGACGACATCTCCTGGACGGCCGGGTGGGCCGAGGGCGCCGTGACGACCGCGCTGAACGCCGTGTGGGGCGTCATGCACCACCTTGGCGGGGCCACGGACGGGACGAACCCCGGGCCCGGCGATGTGTACGACGAGATTGCTCCCGTCGAGCTGCCGGAGGACTGACAGGCGGCGCCGTCTTGCCTGGGGCGCGTGGGAATCTGACCGGCCGTTGTGGCTGGTCGCGCAGTTCCCCGCGCCCCTTCGGGCGCTCCCATCGGCCCGGGTCTTACACCCCTGCTGCCCTCGCCGCCTCGTACACCTCGGCCGCCAGGTCCTTCAGTTCCTCCGCGTCCCGCGTGCTGCCCGCGAGTTCGATGAGGATCTCCTCCACGGCGCCCGTCGAGGCGTGTGCCTCGAGGTCCTCGATGATCTGCGCGACGTTGCCCTGGAACGGGGAGCGCTTCTCGCCCTCGTACGCGGTCGGCGTGTACCGGGCGTTGACCCGCAGGACGCTCTGGACCGGGGCCGTACGCCCCCGCTCGGCGGCCAGTTCCTTCAGAGCCTGCGCCTGCTCGGCCAGCTTCTCGGCGCCCATGCCGACCGGCATCCAGCCGTCGGCGCGGTCGACGAGCCTGCGCAGGGCGCGCGGGCTGTTGGCGGGCAGCAGGATCGGGATGGGGCGTGCGGGCTTGGGGCCGACCACGGAGGGCGCGATCGTGGTCAGCTCCCCTTCGTACGAGACCGGGTCCGGGCCCCAGACCGCGTGGCAGACGTCGATCAGCTCGTCCAGGACCTTGCCGCGCTTCTCGAAGGGGGCCACCCCCGCGGCCGCGTACTCGTCGTGCGACCAGCCGGTGCCGAGACCGGCGACGACACGGCCGCCGCTCGCCGCGTCCAATGTGGCGAGCGAGCGCGCCAGTTGGAACGGCACGTGCAGCGGGGCGATCAGGACGCTGGTGCCAAGGCGCGCCCGCTCGGTGGCCGCGGCTGCCAGGGTCAGGGTGATCAGCGGGTCGGGCACCGAGCGGTACGTGTCGGGCCAGGGCAGGCCCTCGATGCCGTAAAGACCCTGCGTCGCGGGCTCGGGGAACAGGACGCGTTCATAGACCCACAGGCTCTCGTACCCGATCTCCTCGGCTGCGCGGGCCACCGCCGGGACGTCACGTCCGATGCTGTACTGCCGGCCCTGCGGGAGGCTGAGTCCGAGTCGTGTGGCCATGCTTGTGCTCCTTCGCATCCGGGGTCACTTATTTCAACGTACAAGGATCGCTGGGTAGTTACCCGGGTGTGGGCGCCGAGTGGCCGGATCAGTCCGGCAGGGGCGTGAGCAGCATCCGGCCCACGAGGCCGACCGCTCCGTCCAGGCGGTCACGGAACTTCTCGGCGACGGAGGGCAGTTCGTGCAGGGCCCGCATCGCGAGCGCCGTCGCCCACGCGCTGTCCCTGGCCCGCTCCAGACTCCAGGAGCCGAGCAGATGGGTGAGCGGGTCGGCGACCTGGAAGAGGTCGGGGCCCGGCATCAGATCTTCGCGGATGCGCTCCTCGAGCGAGACGAGAATGTCGCCCACGCGCTCGAACTCGTCCTCCAGGTCGGCCGGTTCGCAGCCGAGCGCACGACAGGTGTCCACGACGGCCAGCGGTAGGTCGTGCCCGATGTGTGCGTTGATGCCCGCGAGCGCGAACTGCAGGGGACGTACGCCGGGATGGCGCCGGAGCTCGAACAGCGGCCGCCAGCAGGCGGGCGGTCTGCGGTCGGCGGCCACGGTGTCGACCGCCGTCAGATAGCGCTCGGCGAACAGGACGTCCAGCGTGATCGCGGCTCCGGCGTCCGGGAAGCGGCCGCTTTCGACATGCAGGGCGACCTCTTCGGTGACCGAGAGATAGACCCGGTTGAAGACCCCGACCCCGTCCCCCGAGGGGAAGCCTGCGCCCAGCGCGCGCATCCGCGTCACCACGCCGTCAACCCCGTGTGCCGAGCCTGTGAACTCCGCGAACCGCTCCAACTGCGCCATGGTGGCAGGTTCCCAGCCCTGGGCCGGACCGCGTGCCGCCGCACCGGCTGCTTCCCCAGAACGAGGGAACGGCGATCGTGTGTGCCCCTGAGGGGGCTACGACGTGGCGCGCGGCTGAGATCCGTCGGCGCCCGCTTCCGGGCCCTCCTCGGGGGCTTCGTCGGCTTCGTCGGCTTCGTCGTACGAGGACGTGCCCGAATCGAGGAGCGGTTCCTGCGACTTGAGGTGCGGCGGGGCGAAGGCGCGAAGTACGTGATAGCCCGTGATCACGACGATCGTGCCGAGCGCGATGCCACTCAGCTCGAAGTTGTCCGTGATCTTCAGCGAGACGCCGCCGACGCCGATGATGATGCCCGCCGCGGCCGGGACCAGGTTCAGCGGATTGCGCAGGTCCACCCCTGCGCTGATCCAGATCTGGGCGCCGAGCAGGCCGATCATGCCGTAGAGGATGACGGTGATGCCGCCGAGCACGCCGCCCGGGATGGCCGCCACGACCGCGCCGAACTTGGGGCAGAGGCCGAAGAGCAGGGCGAAGCACGCGGCTGCCCAGTACGCGGCCGTGGAGTAGACGCGGGTCGCCGCCATCACGCCGATGTTCTCGGAGTACGTCGTGTTGGGCGGGCCGCCCACCGCCGTGGAGAGCATGGACGCGGCGCCGTCGGCGGAGATCGCCGTGCCGAGCTTGTCGTCCAGGTTGTCGCCGGTCATCTCGCCGACCGCCTTGACGTGCCCGGCGTTCTCCGCGACCAGCGCGATCACGACGGGCAGCGCGACGAGGATCGCCGACCACTCGAAGCTCGGCGCGTGGAAGGACGGCAGGCCGATCCAGTCGGCGTTGCCGACAGCGGAGAGGTCCAGGCGCCAGTGGTCGACGACCTTGCCCGAGCCGTCCGCCGAGTGGATCTTGCCGAAGGTCAGGTCGAGGACCCAGGACAGGGCGTAGCCGAAGATCAGACCCAGGAAGATCGCGACGCGCGACCAGAATCCGCGCAGGCACACCACGGCCAAACCGGTGAACAGCATCACCAGGAGCGCCGTCCACTGGTCCTGCGGCCAGTACGTGGAGGCGGTGACCGGCGCCAGGTTGAAGCCGATCAGCATGACGACGGCGCCGGTGACGATCGGCGGCATCGCGGCATGGATGATCCGCGCCCCGAACTTCTGGACGGCGAGGCCCACCAGGAACAGCGCGGCGCCGACCACGAAGACCGCGCCCGTCACCGTCGCGGAGGAGCCGCCCTGCGCGCGGATGACGGCGGCCACGCCCACGAAGGAGAGCGAACAGCCCAGATAGCTGGGCACCCGGCCGCGCGTGGCGAGCAGGAAGATGACGGTCGCGACACCCGACATCATGATCGCCAGGTTGGGGTCGAGGCCCATCAGGACGGGCGCCACGAAGGACGCGCCGAACATGGCGACCACGTGCTGGGCGCCGAGCCCGAAGGTCCGCGGCCACGAGAGCCGCTCGTCGGGACGGACGACTGCTCCGGGCGCCGGGGTGCGCCCGTCGCCGTGCAGTCTCCAGCGCACGCCGAGATCCATGGTTCTGTTCCGCCTTCTGTGCGCCGAGCTGTGGGTATGACCCGTGACTGGGACTGACCCGTGACCGGGACTGACCCGTGTCCGGGAATGGCCCGTGAGAATGACCTGAAAGATCAGCGCAATGTTAGTGCCGCATAAGTTCGGCTACCCGTCGGGGCGGACGCGGCGGCGGGCTCAGGGGCGCGGGCCGGGCGCCGCCGCATCCGCGGGGCTTGCCGCGGCGGCCTTGCGGCCGTCCGTGCGCAGGACTCCCGCGAACACCGCGAGCCCGCAGGCGAGCACCGTCACCAGGCCGAAGGAGACCACCAGGCTCGTCGCGTCGGCGAGCGTGCCGATCGCGGACGGGGCGATGAGGCCCGATGTGTACGTGATGGTGGCGACGCCCGCGATGGCCTGGCTCGGATTCGGGCCGCTGCGCCCGGCCGCGGCGAACGCGAGGGGCACCACGACCGCGATGCCGAGCCCGAGCATCGCGAATCCGCACATGGCGATCGCCGGATGCGGGGCCACCACCACGAGAAGCCCGCCGAGCGCCGCGACCACGCCGCCCACGCGCACCGTGCGGACCGAGCCGAAGCGGTCCACCACCGCGTCGCCCGCGAGCCGCGCGATCGCCATGGTGAGCGTGAATCCGGTGGTGGACGCGGCGGCGACACCGGCCGACGTGTCCAGGACGTCCCGCAGATAGACCGCCGACCAGTCCAGGCTCGCGCCCTCGGCGAAGACCGCGCAGAAGCCGACCGCACCGATCAGAAGCGCCGACTTGGGCGGCAGCGAGAACCGCGGCGGCGCCACTTCCTCCGGTGCCGCCTGCAGATCGAGCACGCCCTGGCAGGCGACGAGGCCGATCGCGGTGAGCGCCACGGCGGCGAGCGTGTGGTGCAGGCGGGCGTCAGCGCCCAGGTGGGCGGCGACCGTGCCGGCCGCGGAGCCGATGAGGGCGCCGACGCTCCACATGCCGTGCAGGCCCGACATGATCGACTTCTTCATGCGGGTCTCGACCTCGACGCCGAGGGCGTTCATCGCCACGTCCGACATGCCCGCCGTCGCGCCGTACACGAACAGGGCGATGCAGAGCGTGAGCAGATTCGGCGCGAGCGAGGGCAGGATCAGGGCCATCGTCCACAGGGCGAGAAGCCCGCGCAGCGCCGTCCGGGCGCCGAACCGGTGGCTGACCCAGCCCGCGAGCGGCATCGCGAGGGAGGCGCCGATCGCGGGGAAGGCGAGGGCGAGGCCGAGGAGCCCCGCGCTGAGCCCCGCGTGCTCCTGGATCCAGGGCACGCGTGTCGCGAAGGAGCCGGTGACGGCGCCGTGCACGCAGAAAACTGCGGCCACGGCGTACCGCGCCCGCTTCAACTGCCTTGCGTCAAGGACCACTTCACTCATCGATGCTCCGCCCCTCCCGAGGTACCGTCCCGCTACGGCGACGTAAACTATCAGGAACCCTGCCTGATAGTTAGCAGGTTTATGGAAGGATCCCGGCATGCCCGCATCACCGAGCACCGCCCGGGCCATCAACGACCGGCTCGCCCTGGGGCTTCTGCAGCGCGAAGGCCCGCTGACGGCCAACCAGTTGAAGCAGCTCACCGGCCTGTCCAGGCCCTCGGTCGCCGACCTGGTCGAGCGCCTCCAGGGCTCCGGCCTGATCGCGGTCGTGGGGGAGGCGGGTGCCCAGCGCCGGGGGCCCAACGCCCGGCTGTACGGGATCGTCGCCGACCGGGCTCACCTCGCCGCGCTCGACGTACGCACCGACGGCGTCTCCGTGGTCGTCACCGATCTGCTCGGCGCGGTGCTCGCCGAGGCCTCCGCGCCCATCGGCGGTGACACCGGCACCGGGCCCGCCGTCGAGCAGGCCGTGGCCCTCGTCGAGCGCACCGCACGGGACGGCGGCGTCCGGCGGCTGCACACCGTGGGGATCGGCGCGCCCGGCCTCATCGACCCCGCCACCGGGGAACTGCGCGACACCACCTCGCTGCCCGCCTGGCACCGCGGTCTAGCGGGCGCCCTGCAGGAGCGGCTCCCGGCGCGCGTGCTCGTGGAGAACGAGACCAACCTCGCCGCCCGCGCCGAACAGCGCGACGGCGCCGCCCACGACCGCGACACCTTCGTGCTCCTCTGGCTCGGCGAAGGAGTCGGCGCCGCCGTCGTGCTCGACGGGAAGCTGCGCCGCGGGGCGTCGGGCGGTGCGGGGGAGATCGGCTTCCTGCCGGTGCCCGGCACGGCCATGCTGCCGTCCGCCACCGCCTGCGAGGGCGGCCTCCACTCGCTGGTCGGCGCCGCCGCGCTCCGTGAGCTCGGCGCCGAGCACGGGATCCTGGAGCCGGGCGCGAGCGCCGCGGACGTGGTTCGCGGCGCCGTCGAGACCGGCCATGAGGCCTACCTCGACGCGGTCGCCGACCGGATCGCCGTCGGCGCCGCTGCCATGGCCGCGATCCTGGACCCCGGCTGTGTGGTCCTGGGCGGCGAGGTGGGCCGCGCGGGCACAGATGTGCTCGCCGCCCGCGTGATGAAGCGCGTCAGCGCGATGTCGCCGCTGTGCACAGAGATCAGGGCGAGCCCTCTTGGAGGCTCCGCCGTGCTGCGGGGCGCGCTGCTCGCCGCCAGGGATGCGGCACAGGACGAGCTTTTCGGGCCACGCCACTGATCACGCCACTGGCCGGACCGCTGTCCCGGCCGCTGTGAGCCAGGCCACAGGGGCTCGCCCGCATGGGCGTCGATCAGGCGTGGCAGACTGGCTCTGTACCAAAAGCAGCGCACTCCGGGGTCGGTGTAATTCCGAACCGGCGGTTATAGTCCGCGACCCGACCGCTTCCAGCGGCCGGTTGACCAGGTGAAATTCCTGGACCGACGGTGAAAGTCCGGATGGGAGGCAGTGCGCGGCGGGCGGGCATTCGTGCACGTCGCCGAGTGGCTTGTTTTTGGGATACCCGGTATCCGGGTTCCCCAGGGAGAGGTCTTGTTCCGGCGTCGCTCCCGGTGTCGCAGTCCGTACATTCTGTCGTCATCGACAGGCCCCGGAGTCCGTGCCTTATGAGGCAGGAGGACCCGGTGGCCACCGCAGCCGCAGTAGCAGCGAACGAGCCCGAGCACACCGCCATGCGTCGCGCCGTCGCGCTCGCAGCGCTCGGTCTCGGCGCCACGAGCCCCAACCCGGTCGTCGGATGCGTGATCATCAACGCCTCCGGAGAAACCGTCGGCGAGGGCTACCACCAGCGCGCCGGCGGCCCGCACGCCGAGGTCCACGCCCTGCGCGCGGCCGGCGAACAGGCCCGCGGTGCCACTGCCCTGGTCACTCTCGAACCCTGTAACCACACCGGACGCACCGGCCCCTGCGCCCAGGCGCTCATCGACGCCGGGATCGCCCGTGTGGTCTACGCGGTCAGCGACCCGAACCCCGCCGCGACCGGGGGCGCGCAGCGACTGCGTACCGCCGGGGTCGACGTGCGATCGGGCCTCCTCGAGGACGAGGCGGCGGCGGTCAACGCCGCGTGGCTGACCTCCGTGCGGCTCGGCCGCCCGCACGTCACCTGGAAGTACGCCGCCTCGCTCGACGGCCGCATCGCCGCCGCCGACGGCAGCAGCCGCTGGATCACCTCCGCCGAGGCCCGCGCCGACGTCCACCGCCTTCGCGCCGAGTGCGACGCGGTCGTGGTCGGCTCCGGCACCCAGCGCGCCGACGACCCGCACCTCGCCGTGCGGGGCATCGAAGGAGCCGTCCAGCCGCTGCGCGTCGTCGTCGACACGAACGGCACCGCGGTGAAGGCCGGCGCCCGCGTCCTGGACGACGCGGCTCCCACGCTCATCGCGGTCGCCGACAACGTGACCCCCGACGGCGATGCCGAAACGGTCCGACTCCCGCGCGCGGAGGGCGGGTTGGACATCCCGGCCCTCCTCGACGAGCTCCACACGCGCGGGGTGCGTTCCGTCCTCCTCGAAGGCGGACCGACCCTCGCCGGAGCCTTCGTCGCCGCGGGCGCCGTCGACCGCGTCGTCGCCTATCTCGCCCCCGTCCTGCTCGGCGCGGGCCCAGCCGTCCTCACCGGCGGCGGAATCACGACCATCACCGAAGCGTTGCGGCTCGACATGAGCGAGACCGTCCGCATCGGAACCGATCTGCGCGTCACCGCGACCCTCGTAGCGAAGGAGCACTGAAGTGTTCACCGGAATCGTCGAAGAGCTGGGCGAGATCACCGCCGTCGAGAACCTGGACGACGCATCCCGCTTCCGCGTCCGTGGCCCCGTCGTCACCGACGGCGCGAAGCACGGCGACTCCATCGCGGTCAACGGGGTCTGTCTGACGGTCGTGGAGCACGAGGGCGCGGAGTTCACCGCCGATGTGATGGCGGAGACCCTGAACCGATCGAGCCTGGGCGCGCTCGCGGCAGGATCGCGGGTCAACCTGGAGCGGCCCACCGCCGTGGGCGACCGCCTGGGCGGACACATCGTGCAGGGACACGTCGACGGCACCGGCGAGATCGTCGACCGCAAGCCCTCCGAGCACTGGGAGATCGTCAAGATCTCGCTCCCCGCGGAGCTCGCCCGCTACGTGGTGGAGAAGGGCTCCATCACCGTCGACGGCGTCAGCCTCACGGTGGTCGACGCGGGAGACGACTACTTCACCATCAGCCTCATCCCCACCACCCTCGCCCTGACCACGCTCGGCATCAAGCAGCCCGGCGACCCGGTCAACCTCGAGGTGGACATCATCGCGAAGTACGTCGAGCGGATGCTCGGCGACCGTGCCACCGCTGTTCCGACCGCCGCTCCCGCTCAGGAGGCCACGAAGTGAACTGGCTCAACTCCGAAGCCTTCACGGCCTTCGGGCAGCACGTGATCTGGTCCGACATGGTGGGCAACACCGTCGGCCTGATCGCCCTCGCGCTCGGCTGGCGGCGCTCCATATGGACCTGGCCCGCCCAGTTCCTCTCCGGCGTCATCCTCGTCGGCGCCTACGCGTCCGCCCACCTCTCCGGCGGTGTCGGCAAGCAGCTCCTCGTCATCGGCGTGGCCCTGTGGGGCTGGCGTCTGTGGACCAACGGCAAGCAGCAGGCGCAGGACGGCTCCATCGCCGTCCGGTTCGCGACCTGGAAGGAGCGCGGGGTGCTGCTCGGCGGCACGGCCATCGGCACCCTCGCGGTCGGCGCCCTGTTCGCCGCCGTCCCCGACCTGTCCTGGAACCCCTGGCCCGACGCCTACATCTTCGTCGGCACGCTCGCCGCGATGGTCGCCCAGGCCCGCGGCCTCGTCGAGTTCTGGTTCGCCTGGCTCCTCGTCGACGTGGTCGGGGTACCGCTCGCGTTCAGCAGTGGTCTGGCCTTCTCCGGCCTCGTGTACGTCATCTACCTCGCGCTCGTCCTGTGGGGCATGCGCGACTGGTGGCTGCGGTCGCGCTCTGCGTCCTCGCAGGCCTCGCAGCCCGTCATGGAAGGAACCCCGGCATGAGCGCGACACCGGTTTGGTACAGCACAGGTCACGAAGAGGACGCGTCGGACCTCGCCCTCGACCCCGTCGAGGCGGCCATCCGCGACATCGCCGCCGGACGGCCCGTCGTGGTCGTCGACGACGAGGACCGCGAGAACGAGGGCGACCTCGTCATCGCGGCCGAGAAGGCGACGCCCGAGATCATCGCCTTCATGATGAGCGAGTGCCGCGGCCTGATCTGCGCACCCATGGAGGGCGACGAGCTCGACCGCCTCCAGCTCCCGCAGATGGTCGAGAACAACACCGAGTCGATGCGGACGGCCTTCACGGTCTCCGTCGACGCGAGCGGCGCGCACGGCGTCACCACCGGCATCTCGGCCGCCGACCGCGCCACCACGCTCCAGATGCTCGCCGCGGGCTCGTTCGAGCCCACCGACTTCGTGCGTCCGGGCCACATCTTCCCGCTGCGCGCCAAGTCCGGCGGCGTCCTGGTCCGCAACGGCCACACCGAGGCCGCGGTCGACCTGGCCAGGCTCGCGGGTCTGCGCCCCGCCGGGGCCATCGTCGAGATCGCGGGCGAGGACGGCACGATGCTCCGCCTGCCGGAGCTGATCCCGTTCGCCCGCAAGCACGGCCTGACGATCATCTCCATCGAGGACCTGATCGCCTACCGCAGCGGCAGCGAGCCGACGGTCCGCCGCGAGGCCGAGGTCCGCCTGCCCACCGCCTTCGGCGACTTCACGGCGTACGGCTACCGCTCCACCGTCGACGGCGTCGAACACGTCGCCCTCGTCCACGGCGAGATCGGCGAGGGCGACGACGTCCTGGTCCGCATCCACTCCGAGTGCCTGACCGGCGACGTCTTCCACTCCCTGCGCTGCGACTGCGGCCCGCAGCTGGAGGCGTCGATGCGGCGCATCACGGACGAGGGGCGCGGCATCGTGGTCTACCTCCGTGGCCACGAGGGGCGCGGCATCGGCCTCCTTTCCAAGCTGCGCGCCTACGAGCTCCAGGAGCGCGGCAGCGACACCCTGGACGCCAACCTGGAACTCGGCCTGCCCGCCGACGCCCGGGACTACGGAGCGGGGGCGCGGATCCTGGACGACCTCGGCGTCCGCGGCGTGCGCCTGATGACGAACAACCCCGACAAGACCGACGCGGTGATCCGGCACGGCCTCAAGGTCACCGGGCGCGAGCCGATGCCGGTCCAGGCGGGCGAGCACAACCTCCGGTACCTGCGCACCAAGCGGGACCGGATGGGGCACGACCTGCCCTGGCTCGACACCACCCCCGAGGTGTCGGCCTGCGGCAACCAGTAAGTACCGGCATACGACAACGCGTACGACAACGCATACGAAAACCAGGAGAAGCGCGTGAGCGGCAAAGGTGCACCCGAACTGAGCGTGAAGAACTGCGGAGACCTGCGGGTCGCGGTGATCGCCGCCCAGTGGCACGAGAAGGTCATGGACGGCCTCGTCGACGGCGCCCTGCGCGCCCTGCACGAGCTCGGCATCGACGAGCCGACCGTCCTGCGCGTGCCCGGCAGCTTCGAGCTGCCGGTCGTCGCCAAGGTCCTCGCGGGACGCGGCTACGACGCCATCGTGGCGCTCGGCGTCGTCATCCGCGGCGGAACCCCGCATTTCGAGTACGTGTGCCAGGGCGTCACGCAGGGCCTCACCCAGGTCACGGTGGACACCGGGGTGCCCATCGGCTTCGGCGTCCTCACCACCGACACCGAGGAGCAGGCCCTGGACAGGGCGGGCATCGAGGGCTCCCACGAGGACAAGGGGCACGAAGCGGTCACCGCCGCCGTCGCCACCGCGACCACGCTGCGTACGATCTCCGAACCCTGGCGGTGAGCGGGGCCGGGAAGCCGCGTAAAGTAAGCGACATCATGTCCAAGAAGACTTTCGAGGAGCTCTTCACCGAGCTCCAGCACAAGGCCGCCAACGGCGACCCCGCCACGTCGCGCACCGCCGAGCTGGTGGACAAGGGCGTCCATGCCATCGGCAAGAAGGTCGTCGAGGAGGCCGCCGAAGTCTGGATGGCCGCCGAGCACGAGGGCAAGGAAGCCGCGGCCGAGGAGATCTCGCAGCTCCTCTACCACGTGCAGGTGATGATGGTCGCCCGCGGCATCTCCCTCGACGACGTGTACGCCCACCTCTGAGCCGTACGCCCGCTGTACCCAACTCCCCTCAACGCAAAGGAATCCGTCCTCATGCTGCGCATCGCCGTCCCGAACAAGGGTTCACTGTCCGGACCTGCGTCGGCGATGCTCCATGAGGCCGGATACCAGCAGCGCAAGGAGTCCAAGGAGCTCGTCCTCGTCGACCCGGACAACGAAGTCGAGTTCTTCTACCTCCGGCCCAAGGACATCGCGATCTATGTCTCGGCCGGCAAGCTCGACATCGGCATCACGGGTCAGGACCTCCTGATCGACTCGGGCGCGAACGCCGAGACGATCCTGCCGCTCGGCTTCGCGCGCTCCACCTTCCGCTTCGCCGGGAAGCCGGGCACGGCGAGCACCATCGCGGACCTCGCGGGCAAGACCGTCGCGACCTCGTACGAGGGCATCGTCGCCAAGCACCTCGCGGACAGCGGCGTCGACGCCTCCGTCGTCCACCTGGACGGCGCCGTCGAGACCGCCATCGAGCTGGGCGTCGCCCAGGTCATCGCGGACGTCGTGGAGACCGGCACCTCGCTGCGCAACGCGGGCCTCGAAGTGTTCGGCGAGCCGATCATGAAGTCCGAGGCGGTCGTCATCCGGCGCACCGGCGCCGACACCGACGACCCCAAGGTGGAGCAGTTCCTGCGCCGCCTGCAGGGCGTCCTGGTGGCCAGGGCGTACGTGATGATGGACTACGACTGTCGCGCCGAGCACCTGGAGCAGGCTGTGGCCCTCACCCCGGGCCTCGAGTCGCCGACGATCTCGCCGCTGCACAACGAGGGCTGGGTCGCCGTCCGCTCCATGGTCCCGGCCAAGGAAGCCCAGCGGATCATGGACGACCTGTACGCCATCGGGGCGCGGGCCATCCTGACCACCGCCATCCACGCCTGCCGCCTCTGATGACCCGGCAGGAGACCCCGGCGATGACAGACCAGACCGACCAGACCGACGTTCCCGCCCTGCCCGTCACCTTCCGGCCCAGCCGGACCCGGGCCGTCCTGCTCACGGCGGGCGCCGCGATCCTCGTGGTCCTCACGGTGATCGCCCTGCTCATCCCGGGCCTCAGCGCGGGGGAGCGGCTCAGCTTCATCTTCACCGGGGCGCTGCTCTTCGGTGTGCTCGCGCTCCTGAGCAGGCCCAAGGTCGTCGCCGACGAATCCGGCGTGACGGTCGTCAACATCGCGACCAGCAGGCGCCTGGAGTGGGCCGAGATCGTTCAGGTCAACCTGCGTCCGGGCGACCCGTGGGTGTTCCTCAACCTCAGTGACGGCACCAGCCTCCCCGCCATGGGCATCCAGCCGGGCATCGCCAAGCAGCGGGCCATCAGCGACGCCCGTGCGCTGCGTGCCCTCGCCGAGGCCCGCACCCCGCAGGGCTGACGTTTATGGCCCGGTCTTGATTAATCTGGTGGCGGGGCACGCATGGTGTGCCGCCCCGCCCCAGTCGGGCCCGCCCGGTCCGCTGGGGCTCCTGCTACCCGAGGAGTGACTCCCTCCGGCGATGGACGGTTCGTCCTGTAGTACATGCGCCGCCCCCTCCCGACATACCGGGACAGGTCAGACCAGGGAGGCGGCGGTATGACCACTTCCCTGCTGCTTCTCGGGGCGGCATTCCTGCTGATTCTCGCCAACGGCTTCTTCGTGGCCGCCGAGTTCGGGCTCGTCACCGTCGAGCGCCCGGACGCCGAGAAGGCCGCCGCCGAAGGCGACCGACGGGCCCGTACGGTCGTCGGCGCCCTCAAGGAGCTGTCCTTCCAGCTCTCCGGCACCCAGCTCGGCATCACCATCACCTCACTCGTGGTCGGCATGCTCGCCGAACCGGCCCTCGCGCATCTGCTCGCGGGCCCTTTCACGGCGACCGGCCTTCCGGAAGGCGCCGTACCGGGCGTCTCCGTGGTCGTCGGCATGCTCCTCGCGTCCGCCGTGCAGATGGTGATCGGCGAGCTGGTACCGAAGAACTGGGCGGTCTCCAAGCCGCTCCAGGTCGCGCGGTTCGTCGCGGGCCCGCAGCATGTGTTCTCGCGCCTCTTCAGGCCCGTGATCTCCCTCCTCAACACCACGGCCAACCGGCTCGTACGACTGTTCGGCGTCGAGCCCGCCGAGGAGCTGGCCTCGGCCCGCACCCCCGGCGAACTGGTCTCCCTCGCCCGGCACTCGGCGCAGGCAGGCACCCTCGAACAGGACACCGCGGAGCTGTTCGTCCGCACGCTCTCCCTCGGCGAGCTGACCGCGCAGCACATCATGACCCCGCGGGTGAAGGTCAGCGCGCTGCAGACGTCGGCGACCGCCGAGGACGTGGTGAACCTGACCCGCGCCACCGGGCTCTCGCGCTTTCCCGTGTACCGCGAGCGCATCGACGAGATCGTCGGCATGGTGCACCTCAAGGACGCCCTCGCGGTCCCCGCCCACGAGCGCCTGAGAGCGCCCGTGGGCCGCATCGCGCAGACGCCGCTCCTGGTACCGGAGACGCTGCCCGTGCAGCAGCTCCTGGAGCAGCTGCGCAGCCAGCAGCCGATAGCCGTCGTCGTCGACGAGTACGGCGGCACCGCAGGGGTGGTCACCCTGGAGGACATCGTCGAGGAGCTCGTCGGCGAGGTGCGTGACGAGCACGACCTCCTCGACCTGCCCGAGATCGCCGTGGCACCGGCCGAGGACGGCCGGCCCGCGTGGGACGCCGACGGCAGCTGCCGCGTCGACACACTCCGGCGGATAGGACTCGACGTCCCCGAGGGGCCGTACGAGACCGTGGCCGGACTCGTCGCCGATCTGCTCGGCCGCATCCCCGTACCCGGCGACCGGGCCGAACTCCCGGGCTGGCGGCTCGCGGTGCGCCAGGTGGACCACTACCGCGCCGAGCGGGTACGGCTCGTACGGGCCCCACAAGCCACAGATACTCCACAAGCCACAGATGCCCCAGAGGCCATGAGCGTGGCGGAGGCCGCCCGATGAGTGTGCTCCAACTCCTGTTCGCCCTCCTCCTCGTCCTCGCCAACGGCTTCTTCGTGGGGGCCGAGTTCGCGCTCGTCTCCGTGCGCCGCAGCCAGATCGAGCCCCTTGGCACCAAGCGGGCCCGCCAGGTGCTCTACGGCCTGGAGCATCTGCCGCAGATGATGGCGGCCGCCCAGTTCGGCATCACCATGTGCTCGTTGACGCTCGGCGCGGTCGCCGAGCCCACCGTCGCGCATCTCCTGGAGCCGGTCTTCGAAGCGGCGCACATCCCCGAGGGGGCGATCCATCCGCTCGGGTACGCCATCGCGCTCGCCGTGGTCGTGTTCCTCCACCTCGTCGTCGGCGAGATGGTTCCCAAGAACCTCGC
This sequence comes from Streptomyces sp. NPDC056486, assembly GCF_042795295.1. Taxonomy (NCBI): domain Bacteria; kingdom Bacillati; phylum Actinomycetota; class Actinomycetes; order Kitasatosporales; family Streptomycetaceae; genus Streptomyces; species Streptomyces sp. NPDC056486. The sequence goes on along the minus strand of NZ_JBHTSF010000044.1, from coordinate 8,909 downwards.
GATGGCCGCCCCGGAGAAGACCGCGCTCTGGTTCAGTCCCGGCCTCGTCGCCTTCGCCCGCCTCTGCCGTCCGGTCACGGTGGCGCTGGGGGCATGCGCGCGGCTCGTCTTGAAGCTCTTCGGGGTCGAGCCCAAGGATGAGGTCGAGGCCGTCTTCACCAGCGAGCAGCTCAACCGGCTCGTCGGCGACTCGGGCCAGGCGGGGCTGCTCGACCCCGAGGAGCAGGAGCGCCTCGAGGACGCCCTGGAGCTGGGCTCGCGCCCGGTGACGGACGTCCTCCTGGACCGGGCGTCCCTGGTCACCGTGGGCGCGTCGGTCACCCCCGAGCAGGTCATCGAACTCACCGGGCGCACCGGCTACTCCCGTTTCCCGGTCCGCGCGGAGAACGGCGCCTTCATGGGCTACCTGCACGTGAAGGACGTACTGGACCTCGAAGAGACGGACCGCGCGGTGCCGCAGCAGGTCTGGCGCGCGATGACGACGCTGCGCGCCGAGCTCCCCCTGGACGACGCCCTGACGGTGATGCGCCGCGCCGCGACGCATCTGGCGCAGGTCGCCGACGCGTCGGGCAAGGTGCTCGGCCTGGTCGCCCTCGAGGACGTCCTCGAGCTCCTGGTCGGCGAGGTCCGCGACCCGGCGCACCGGATCTCGGCGCCCCGCAAGCCCGAGGAGTCCAGGGACGGCGCCCTGGTGTGACCGGGCGGGGCGGGGAGCTCAAGAGCCTCAGACGGCCCTCGGCGGGTCCTGAGGCCCCCGCCCCGACAGCACTTCGCCGTAGGCCTGCATCAGGTCCGGGAGCCGCAGTGTCGACAAGTCGTCACGGCTCGGATCGCCGGGATAGCCGGTGAGCCGCAGGTCGCGGTAGGCACAGCTCTTCTCGTAGAGCGTGCGCAGGAAGCGGCCGTTGCCGAGCTCGTCGATCCAGGCCTGGTCGACGACGTGCCCACTGATGGAGCGCAGCTCGTCCAGTGCCTCCTCGTCCCACACGTCGCCGTTCTCGTCGGCCAGGACCTCGCCGATGGAGGTGAGTTCCAGGGGGCGGTACGAGGGGAAGTCCACGCGGGTCGTGAAGCGTGACGAGAGTCCGGGGTTGGCGGCAAGCAGGCGGTCCATGCCCTCGGGGTAGCCCGCGAGGATCACCACCAGATGGTCGCGGTTGTCCTCGGCGCGCTTGAGCAGGACCTGGAGGGCCTCGTCGCCGTACGCGTCGCCCTTGCCGTAGCCCGAGTTGGAGAGGGAGTACGCCTCGTCCACGAACAGCACGCCGCCGATCGCCGAGTCGATCAGCTCATTGGCCTTCACGGCGGTCTGGCCCAGATACTCGCCGACCAGGTCCGCGCGCTGCGCCTCCACCAGATGGTCGCCGCCGAGCAGGCCCAGAGCGTAGAACGCCCTTCCCAGGATGCGGGCCACCGTGGTCTTGCCGGTGCCCGAGGGGCCGGAGAAGACGAAGTGTCGTTTCGGCGGCTGTACGGGCAGCCCCTGCGCGGCCCGCAGGCGTGCCATGTTCAGCTGCGCGGAGAGCGCCTTGACCTGGCGCTTCACCGGTTCGAGGCCGACCATCCCCTCCAGCTCGGCCAGTGCTGCCTCCAGGAGTGCGGGATCGGTGGGGCCCGGCGGCAGCTGCGGTCCCGGCTGGACGGGGATCACGGCCTTCTCACGCACGGAGTCGGACTCGGTGGGGACGCCGCCCGCGGGCAGGTCGGGCTCGGTGACCTTCAGATCGCGGCCCTCGGTACCGAAGAGCGGATCGATGCCGTCGGGCCCCTCCATCACGTCCTGCCCGAAGCCGGTCAGGGCGATCGCCGCCAGGTCGGTGACCTCGTCGTACCCGTCGCCCTCCGAGATCGCCGCGAGCCGCGCGGAGGTGTCCATGAAGGAGGGATCGACGCGGTGCACCGCGCGGTAGAGCGGCAGGGCCGCCGCCGAGCGGCCCGTGCCCTCGTGCGCGCGGGCCAGCCAGTAGCGAAGCTCCTTGCGCTGCGGCTGCTCGCTGCGGCACCGCATCAGGGCGGCGGACAGGAGCGGCTCGGCCTGGCCGAACATCTCCAGGCGTACGCGGGCCATGCCTCCGAAGAGGCCGGCCTCGATGCCCAGCATCGCGTCGTCGATCAGCGAGTCCGTGTGCCGGACCAGCTGCTCCCAGTCCTTGACCAGATAGGACCGGCAGGCGTGCAGGAACCGCACCTGCGGATCCGCGTCGACCGGCGGCAGACCGGCCAACGCCCGGTCGAGCTCAGGGACGTGGCGTCCGTCCAGCCAGTGCGACGCGTGCGCGAGCAGCAGATCGCGTGTGCTCTCCAGGACGGGCTGGACCCACCAGCCGAGCCAGTACCAGGAGTTGAGCGTGCGCCCGTGCCGGGCGCGCTGCTCCCCGAACCTGTCCCGGTGCTGGAACATCCGGAGCAGCGCCGTCGTCGTGTCGATGCGCAGCGCGTGCAGGCCGAGCCAGCCGTCGGCCATCCCCGGATCCATCCGCACCGCCGCCCGGAACTCCTCCTCCGCCTGCGGATAGGCGCCCATCGTGTAGGCGTCGACGCCCCTCAGCCAGGCGAGGTCGGCCGGGGCGGGTGAGCCCACCGCGTCGAAGTCCATCACGTCCCCCACAAACCGTGCCCCCGTTTGTGTACCGCCGGACCGGTGTCCGTCGGCAACTTCGCTGAACCGCCGTGCTGCGGACGGACGTTGAACCGGTGCGCAGAGCAGCCGTCCGTAAGTCGCACCGAAGGGCATCGTACCTGCGAGGGAGTGCCCGGCCGTAGGGTGCCGCACTGCGGGATCGGGCAGGTGAGGGGGGACCTCGTCGTCACCGAGGGTGAGCGAAAGGAGGCTCGCAGCGCCCGCAATGCGGGGCCGGAGGGCAGAACGAAGCCCCCGATCACGGGGGAACAACCGGGGGCTTCGAGTCTGCGGGCGGCCTCGAAAGACCGCACATTCAGAACGTAAGTCCTGTAAGGGCCCTGGGTCAAGCCGAGTTGAGGCACTCATGAAAACTCGTGAGAACTTCCGGAAGTCACTTTCCGCAGGTTCAGCGCACCGCCTCTGGATCATCACCCTGTGTGACGGTCTGGTGCTGTGTAACCGTCTCATTCGGACCCTGCAGTACCTCATATCCCTTGCACCACTGTCGTACCAAAGACTGGGCAAAAGGTCGTGAAGGGTCTTCTGCGAAGTGCCGACGCTCCGCGGGTTCCCATCCGTCCCAGAAGTCGCTCTGGACCGCACCGTCCCGGTGGCGCCCCCGCCCCCAGGCCTCTTCACGCGGCAACTCCATCCACAGCAGCCGCGCCAGGAACGGGCGCAACGCGCGGCGGCCCGCGCCGACGCCCTCGACGAGGACCACGGGCGCGGGCGGCAGGGTGCGGGCCTGGGGCCCGAAGCGGCGGGCGTGCCAGTCGTACGTCTCGTAGCGCGCCGTTCCGCCGTGCGAGAGCGGCACGATGACCTGTCGCGTCAGCCGGTCCGTCCAGCCGAACAGCTCGTCGTGGCTCGCGATGTCGTCGAGCCGCAGGACGGGCGCACCGCCCAGGGCCTCGGCGAGGCGGTCGGCGAAGGTCGACTTGCCGGAGCCCGCGTGCCCGTCGACGGCGACGAGGCGGACGGGGCCGCAGGAGGGCGGCAGGCGCAGCAGATCTTCGGCGACACGGGACAGGGGAGTGGCGTGTGCGGTCATCGCGTCCAGCGTACGGGCGCGGAGCATCCAGCGTACGGGTGCGGAATCCTCCACTCCGCGCGCCATCCCTGCTCACGCCAGTGGTCGAGGCCAATATTGGCGGACGCGGTGGTGGTCATAGCGCTGGCAGAAGTCGGCGTGGAGCAGCCATAGTTGGCCTACCGCCGTGCATCTGACCTGCCCCATCCGGATCCGTCCGGAACCCACGTCGACTGGGGGTCCCGCCATGGACCGAGCTGATGACATGTCCCGCAGAACCGTCCTCTCCGCTGCCGCAGCCGTGGCCGCGGTGGCCGCCACGGTGAGCCCCGCGCTCGCGGCGGGCGCCCTCCAAGGCGCCGCGCGCGCGAAGCGACCGGTGAGCAACCGCTTCTGGGCCTCGCACGCCGACTGGAGCGCGGGTACCGCGAAAGGCACCCGTGCCGTCCCCGGAGCCCGCCCCGCCGTGGAGATCGCCGAGGCGGCGGGCCGCACCGACTACGCAGATCCCCACACCGGCAAGACCGCCACCTGGGAGTACGCCCAGTGGACCTCGCCCGTGCACCGTCCTGACGTTCCCGCGACGGAGGTCGTCGCCTCCTGGAACGCCCGTACGCCCACGGGTACGTGGCTCCAGGTCGAGCTCCAGGGGACGTACTCGGACAAGAAGAAGACCCCTTGGTACGTCCTGGGCCGCTGGACCTCGGGCGACGACAAGGAGAAGGACATCCGCCGCACGTCGGTCGACGGCCAGAGCGACGGCAAGTCCAGCATCTGGACCGACACCTTCTCCATCAATGACACGACGACGAGCCTTCGCCTCGTCTCGTACCGCCTGCGACTGACCCTGTACCGCAAGCCGGACGCCACGGTGACCCCCACCGTGTGGCGGCTCGGCGCGATGGCGTCCGCCGTCCCCGACCGCTTCACCGTCCCGGCGTCCAAGCCGAAGCTCACCAAGGAGCTGAAGGTCCCGCGCTACTCGCAGGAGATCCACGCCGGGCAGTATCCGGAGTACGACAACGGCGGCGAGGCCTGGTGCAGTCCCACCTCCTCGCAGATGATCATCGAGTTCTGGGGCCGCAAACCCACCCCCGCCGACCTCGCCTGGGTCGACCCGTCCTTCGCCGACCCCCAGGTGTGCCACGCGGCCCGCTATGCCTTCGACTACCAGTACGAAGGCTGCGGCAACTGGCCCTTCAACGCGGCCTACGCGTCGACGTACAAGGATCTCCAGGGCGTCGTCACCCGCCTCGCCTCGCTCACCGAGCTCGAGTCGCTGATCGCCGCGGGTATCCCGGCCATAACGTCCCAGTCGTTCCTCAAGGAGGAGCTGACGGGCGCCGGTTACGGCACGGCGGGCCACCTGATGACGGTGATCGGGTTCACGTCGAAGGGGGACGTGATCGCCAACGATCCGGCGTCGCCCAGCAACGCGGCGGTGCGCCGGGTCTACAAGCGGCGCGAGTGGGAGAACATCTGGCTCAGGACCAAGCGCAAGAACGCCGCGGGGAAGGTCGTCTCCGGTACGGGAGGCGTCTGCTACCTGTACTTCCCGGTGAAACTCTCGGCGAAGCAGAAGGCGGCGCTGGCGGGGGTGGGGATCCACTGAGACAGCACGAAGGCCCCTCTCCGCTGAGGGAGAGGGGCCTTCTTCGTGCCGGCTACACGGCCACTCCGGGGAGCCGGAGCGTCCGCGCGAAGTCGTCGAGGGGCTCGATGGCCGCGGCGACCACTTCCGGATCGTCGTGATGCCCGCGCAGGCAGACGTCGGGGATGCCGGGCGGAGTGTGCCAGTGGTACGTCACCGAGGTCATCATGATGCTGCTGTCCGCCGGGTAGGAGCGGGTGACCCGGACCCCGTCCGCGCCCAGATACGGGGAGGCGAAAGCAACGCTGCCGGTGCGCTGCTGCCACTCGGGGATCTCCGGGTGCGGCACGGCGGGCGCGGTGATGCCCTCGCAGGAGGCGGCGTCGGGGGCGTCGCAGTGGATGCGGGTGGCGTGCATGACCAGGGGCATGCAGGTCAGCGGAACGGGGTGATAGATGAACGCCTCGTCGGCGTGCAGCTTGTCCCGGAGCATCACGATCGTCTGCTCGTAGAAATCCTTGTGGAACCGGCGGAGTTTGCGGGTGAGCTCGATGTCGTGGACGGCGGCCAGACCGGTCAGGTGCAGGTCCAGCCACTCCTTGAAGGTCTTCTTGTCGATCTGGAGGTGGAGATAGCCCCAGAGGCCTGGGTTGGCATCCGTGTCGACGTGGAGAGGGGCACCGAGGTCGGTGCTCCACAGGGTGCCTTCGGACATGGGCGGTCTCTTTCGTCGGGGCGCGGGCAGAGGCGAGCCTTCAGGCATAGCTCCAGCGGAAGGTGCCCATGATGGCGTCGAACAGTTCGACGAGGGTGTCATGGAAGGCGGGGTCCGAGCCGGGCGCGACAAGGGCGCTGAAGGAGAAGGTGAGGTACTTGTCGGGGGCGCTGTCCGGGATGGGCACAAAGTATTCGACCTGGCGGTGTGCGACTTCGACGCCCTGGGCGGCGTCGGCGGGAACCTCCTTCTCCGAGCGCAGAGCCGCGGTGTCGTCGAGCTCCCGCATTTCGGCCCCGGGGGTCTGGGAGGCCAGCGCGAGCAGGACCGCTTCCGGGCCCCTGTCGGGTGTGACCCTCGGAATTTCGATCGGTTCGGAGGCGACGATCGAGACCGGCAGCGTGATGCCGTGGAGAGGTTCGGTGGGGAGGTAGAGGGTCATTCCGCCCTTGGCGCTGGCCCGGCGGACGACCTTCTTCATCTCCTGGAGGAGCTTCAGCCGGGCCTTCGGAATGTCGTCCTTGGGGAAGCCGACGGGCAACTGCGCGACGGCCTTGCGGACGATGCGGTCCATCGCCTCCCGGGTACCCGTTTCCAGCGGGATCACGTCCCAGCCGGGCGGCGGCACCAGGTTGAAGCCGACCGGGGTCCGCCGGTGCTCAGCGGTGGCCATGGCCCTCCCGCCTCACGTCCAGGGCATAGGCGACGCCGACGAAGAGTGCCCACGCCGGGGCGGCGATCATGCCCGGCCAGAATCCGAAGAACAGCGAGGGCAGGAAGAAGCCGCCGCCCATGGCGAGATCCCGGGTGAGGTAGGGCGGACGGCCCGTGTATCGGGGGTACTTCGCGAAGACCCAGACGTAGTGGAGGAGGCAGCCGACGATTCCGCCCTCGTAGACGTAGAGCACATCGTTCGCCAGGGACTTCGGTACCAGGAGCATGACCCCCAGTACCGGCAGGAACAGTGGCATTCCGATGATCAGCGTCAGTCGGAGTCGCCGGTTGGGGCCGGTGCCGAGTCCGGTGCGAGCGGCCTCGGCCTCGGCAATGCGTTGCGCCGAGTGCAGGTCCATGGTCGTTCCTCACAGGTGATGTACGGATGTGCAGCGGGGTATGTCGCTCCAGGTGGTCCGCCCCGCTACCAGTGCGTGTCGGGGGCGGGCTTGAGCGTGTTGTCCTTCCAGTCGGAGTAACCCGCGTTGTAGGGCTTCTCGCCGGTTCCGAGCTTCTCGGTCGTCACGCTTGTCAGGTCGCTCTTGCCCAGCGCCTTGTCCATGACGTCCATCCCCATGCCGCCCCAGGCCAAGCCGAGACCCACCTGGTAGGACTTGTAGGCCTTGTCCGCGGCGGCTCCCGCGGCCTCCGGGAAGGCAGCCTTGTTCGCCTTCAACATCTTCGCCATGCCGGCCATCTCCTTGTCGCCGAGGTGCAGCACCGTCGACAGCGGGCTGACCCTCAGCGGCCCCTTGGCGACCAGGCCGACATTCTGGGAGATGGACTTGCGCATGGCGTTACGGGCTCCGCCGATGGCCGTCCGCCCCGCCCCTTCCGGCAGCTTGGTCATCAATCGGCCCATGTCGTCCATGACGCCCTTGACGCCGCTGAGCCCTCTGCTCAGGCCGGCGGTCCGGGCGGTCTGAGCAGCGCCCACGGTGGCCTTCGCGCCCTTTGCGAGCTTCGCAGCGGCCCCGAGGCCACCCACCACGAGCACCGCACCCACGACGTCGAAGATGACATCCGTCCAGGTGGCGTCCCCGGATGCCACCAAGAGGAGTCTGAGTGCGATCGTGAGGGCCGCGATTCCCAGGATGACCAAGTTCAGGCCCGGAATGAGCAGAGCCAGGAAGCCCAGTGCCGTAGCGATCCAGCCGAGAACGTCGATGAAGGCTTTGATCAGGTCCGCATTGTCATGGGCCCAGCCCTTGACGTTGTCCCACCACGAGTCCTCGATGACGTCGTCGATCTCGTCGTTTATCTTGCCGGCGTAGTGGCTGGCGTCGCTGTCGCGGTCCCCGGTGACGGTGCCGAGGCGACTCCTGTACGACTGCAGCGGGTCCTCGGCAGCTCCGCTCGTCGACGGTTCCGGCTTCTTGTCCCCGTCCGCCTTCTCGGCGTCCTTGGCCTTCTCCCGCTCGACCTCCGCGTGCTTCTCCTTGGCCTCGCGCAGGATCCGGTCGGCGTCGCCCTGGTGGTCCTCCAGCTTGTTCGCCCACTTGGTGAGGTGCCCGTGGACCCGCTCGTACCGGGAGGCCACCTCCCGCATGTGTTTCTCCAGCGTGCCGGAGTCCTCGCGCAGGCGCTGGACGTACTTTCCCTTGAGCTTGTCCTCGTCCGAGATGGCCTTGAGGTTCCCCGCCTGCTCACGCAGCTTCTCCGCGACCGAGACCATGTGCCGGACCTCTTCCCGGATCTCCTCCGGGTCGCCGGGAACGGGGTCGGTCTCGCACAGCGGCTCCCAGTCGACGGGGCGGCGCTTCGACGCCGCGGTGGTCACTGGCCCTTCCCCTCGCCCTTGTCCTTGCCCTTGGTCTGCTTCTCGAGTTCCTCGTCCAGTTTCTCGAATGCATTCTTCGTCTCTGCGACGAGCTTGCCCGTCGATTCCAGGCCCTCGATGAGCCTGGTGCGGTAGTCGTCCCAGTTGTCGACGAAATCACCCATGGCGTCCGCGATGTTCCCGGCGCCCCAGTGCTTCTCCATGTCATCACGACGGTTCTCGATGTCCTTGAACGTCGTGCGCAAAGTACCGAGTTGGCGTTCGCAACCGCTCAGGAACTCGTAGTCGACCGTGAGGTCGCCACCGGACACAGCTCTCCCTCCCGTGGCCCGACCGCTGTACCGGGCAGGCCGCAGAGCATGTTCAGTTCATGACCCGGGGATCGTAACCGACAAGGCTGATCCGATCATCAACGACGGAGAACGGCCCCTCCCGCACGAGCGGGAGGGGCCGTTC